>CAMDXR010000011.1 GCA_945877725.1 Limnohabitans sp. Rim8 | reverse complement strand
GTTGGTGGCCGCACGCCGTCCAGAAGTTTTGCATGGCTTAAAGGTTGGGTGCCAGCAAGCGCTGGAGGTCTCTCACCTCGACGCCGCTGCGCCGAGCCAAATCCTTGACCTGATCGTCGCCAACTTTGCCCACGCTGAAGTATTGGGCTTCGGGGTGCGCAAGGTAAAAACCACTGACGCTGGCGGCCGGGGTCATGGCCAGGCTTTCGGTCAGGCCCATGCCGATGTCTTGGCATTGCAGCAGTTCGAACATGGCTTTTTTGGCACTGTGGTCGGGGCAGGCTGGGTAGCCCGGCGCAGGCCGAATGCCCTGGTACTTTTCAGCAATGAGGTCTTCGTTGCTCAAGCTTTCATTGGCAGCGTAACCCCACAAGTCGGTTCGCACTTTTTTATGCAAGCACTCGGCAAAGGCTTCGGCCAAGCGGTCGGCTAGGGACTTCAACATGATGGCGCTGTAATCGTCGTGCGCGGCCTCAAAAGCTTCGGCGCGCTTGTCGGCACCCATGCCTGCGGTCACTGCAAACAAGCCCACGTAATCTTTGGCCGTGCCTTGGGGTGCCACAAAGTCGGCCAGGCTGCGACTGGGGCGCAACACTTTGACGCCGTCTTTGCCTTCGATCGATTGCTTTTCTGTCTGCTGACGCAGCCCATGCCAAGTCATGGCCACTTGGCTGCGGGACTCGTCGGTGTAGAGGGCAATGTCATCGTCGTTGACCGTGTTGGCCGGGTACAAACCCATCACGCCATTGGCCGTCAACCAGCGGCCTTCAATGATTTTTTGCAGCATGGCCTTGCCATCGGCAAACACCTTGCGGGCTTGTTCGCCCACCACATCGTCGTCCAAGATGGCCGGAAAGGGCCCGGCCAAATCCCAAGTCTGAAAGAACGGACCCCAGTCGATGTATTGCGCAATTTCAGCGAGGTCGAAATTCTTGAACACGCGCCGCCCCACAAATTTGGGCACGGCAGGGGTGTAGTTTTTCCAAGCCACAGGCGTCTTGTTGGCGCGGGCTTGTGCCAACGTCCACATGGGGGTTTGTTTTTTGTTGGCGTGCAGTTCGCGCACCTTGTCGTAGTCGGCGTTCAGGTCGGCAATGTACTTGGCCGCCTGGTCGGACAACAAACCCTGCGCCACGCTGACGCTGCGTGAAGCGTCGGGCACATACACCACCGGACCGCTGTAGTGGGGTGCAATCTTGACCGCCGTGTGGACGCGACTGCAGGTGGCACCGCCAATCAACAGCGGCATTTGGCGTTCGCGGAAATAGGGGTCTTTTTCCATCTCGCTGGCCACGTACTGCATCTCTTCCAAACTGGGTGTGATCAAGCCCGAAAGGCCAATGATGTCGGCTTTTTCTTCTTTGGCTTTGGCCAGAATCTCGTGGCAGGGCACCATCACCCCCATGTTGACCACTTCGTAGTTGTTGCATTGCAAAACCACGGTCACGATGTTTTTACCGATGTCGTGCACATCACCCTTGACGGTGGCGATCACGATCTTGCCCTTGGCTTTCACGTCTTCGCCTGCGGCCGCTTGCAAGCGTTTTTCTTCTTCGATGTAGGGCACCAAATGGGCCACCGCCTGCTTCATCACGCGGGCACTTTTAACCACTTGCGGCAAAAACATCTTGCCCTGTCCGAACAAGTCGCCCACCACGTTCATGCCGTCCATCAAGGGGCCTTCGATCACATGCAAAGGCCGGCCGCCCTCGGCCAGAATGGCGCGATAGGCCTCTTCGGTGTCGTCGGTAATGAAGTCGGTGATGCCGTGCACCAAGGCATGGCTCAGACGTTGGGCCACGCTCACAGGCGCATCCGCGTTGCCGCGCCAAGCCAATTTGGTGCTTTCGTCTTTGGCAGCGCCCTTGGCGTTTTCGGCCACCTCGACCAAGCGCTCTCCGGCGTCCGGGCGGCGGTTCAACACCACATCTTCCACACGTTCACGCAAATCGGCTTCCAGGTCGTCGTAGACGCCGACCATGCCCGCGTTCACAATGCCCATGTCCATACCGGCCTGAATGGCGTGGTACAAAAACACGGTGTGAATCGCCTCGCGCACCGGGTCATTGCCCCGAAATGAAAAGCTCACATTCGAGACACCGCCCGAAACCTTGGCACCCGGCAGGTTCTGCTTGATCCAGCGGGTGGCGTTGATGAAATCCACCGCATAGTTGTTGTGCTCTTCGATGCCCGTGGCAATGGCAAAAATATTGGGGTCAAAAATGATGTCTTCCGGCGGAAAGCCAACCTCGTCAACCAGTACACGGTAAGCGCGCTCGCAGATTTCGATCTTGCGCTCATAGGTGTCGGCCTGGCCTTTTTCATCAAACGCCATCACCACAGCCGCAGCGCCATAGCGCTTGACCAGATTGGCCTGCCGCTTGAATTCGTCCAAGCCTTCTTTCATGCTGATGGAATTGACGATGCCCTTGCCTTGAATGCAACGCAAACCTGCCTCGATCACCGACCATTTGGACGAATCCACCATCACCGGAACCCGCGCAATGTCGGGCTCACCCGCCATCAGGTTCAAAAACCGCACCATGGCCGCCTGGCTGTCCAACATGGCTTCGTCCATGTTGACGTCGATGATTTGCGCGCCGTTTTCTACCTGCTGACGTGCCACGGCCAGTGCCTGTTCGTACTCGCCGTTCAGGATCATGCGGGCAAAGGCCTTGGAACCGGTCACGTTGGTGCGCTCGCCCACGTTGACGAAAAGCGAATCCGTGCCGATCAGGACAGGCTCCAGACCGGACAATTTCATGGGGGAAACAGACTCAATTTCAGATGCGACAACGGACACAGGCTCACCTTGGGCTTACAGGTGAGCGTCGTTGTGCATAAACAATCCCCAAGCCTGACCTGCTGCACCTGGACGGTGGCGGGCTGCAACGCTCCTTAGGGAAGCGCGGATTTTAACCTTTCAGACCCTTTGCTTAAAATTTTGTCGCCCGCCCAGCCCAAAGCACACCCTATAAAGCGGAAATGAACTTCAGCGCTCACTTGATTTATTGACGGCTTTGCCCAGAAAAACTGAATCGACCCTTTTTTGACCGGTAGCCAGTGCTGTTGGTCCAAAGCTTGCTAGTGTTTTTGGCATGAACACCGAAACTGTTTTTGAGCCCTCTCCCCCAGACGCCCACTGGCGCGAGCAAGAGCTTTTGCTCATGCGCGAAGTCATGAAATGGGTGGGGCGCAGCCTGAGTTCGAGCGAAGTTTTGCGAGAAATGCTGCATTTGATGAGTGAGCTGCTGGGTTTGAACCGAGGGCGCGTTGTGTTGCGAGACAGCCCGGCGCCTGGCGACTTACAGAGCCAAACCACGGCTTCGATCCGCCATGCCTATGGCCTGACGGGCATGGAAATGCGCCGTGGCGTCTATGCAGAGGGTGAAGGCATCACGGGGCGAGTGCTGCAAAGTGGCCTGCCCGCGATCGTGCAGGACATTGCCCACGAACCCTTGTTTTTATTCCGTTCGGTGAGTGCGGCGCAATTTCCCAGCGAAACCGTGGCTTTTCTGGCCCTGCCCATCACCCTGGGCAACACCACCGTGGGGGTGCTGGGATGCCACCGCTTGCGCAGTCGGCAACGTCACCTGAACGACGATTTGTCAGTTCTCAAGGTCCTGGCCACATTGGCCGGGCAAATATTGCACATGGAACAGTTGGTGAACGACCAGACCCGGCACTTGCGGGCGCGCAACGCGGCTTTGTCTCAGGCACTCAGCACGCATGCCGCCCGCTATGGGCTCATTGGCAGTTCGCCCGCCCTGTTAAAAGCTTTGTCTGAACTGGAACGCGTCTCTCAATCGCAAGCCACCGTTTTGTTGCTGGGCGAGTCGGGCACGGGCAAAGAGCTGTTTGCCAGGGCTGTGCATTTGGCCAGTCCCCGCTCAACGCAACCGTTCATCAAAGTCAATTGCTCGGCGATTCCAGACACTTTGTTCGAGTCGGAGTTGTTTGGGCATGAGCGCGGTGCCTTTACGGGCGCCAACCAGCCCAGGCCCGGTTGGTTCGAACAAGCCCATGGCGGGACCATTTTTCTGGACGAAATTGGTGAGCTGCCCTTGTCCCTGCAGTCCAAATTGTTGCGCACGCTGCAAGAGGGCACTGTGGTGCGCTTGGGCAGCCAGCGCGAAGTCAAAGTCAATGTGCGGCTGGTGGCGGCGACCAACCGGGATTTGGCCTCAGAGGTTCAAGCCGGCCGTTTCAGGCAAGACCTTTATTACCGCCTCAACGTGATCCCGATTCAGCTCCCCTCATTGGCCGAGCGACAAGAAGACATCCGCGAACTGGCCCTGCACTTTGTCAACCGGGCCAACCAAACCCACCAAAAAAACGTCTACCTCAGCCCCGAAGCGCTGGACGCTTTGACCCTGCAACCCTGGCCCGGCAACATTCGGGAATTGGGCAATTGCATCGAGCGCATGGTTTTGCTGGCCGATCAAACACTGGTCACACGCGAACAATTGCAGCGTTATCTCCCCCATGCAAGCGTTCAGATCCCCCCAGCCTCCGAGGCCACGCCCCCAAGCTTGCCCGATACCCTGGGGGTCCGCGCTTACGAAAGCGCCCAATCTCATACGCTGCAGGTTTTGCAGCACGCCATGGCGCAACACGGCGGCAACCAGTCACGGGCCGCACAAAGCCTGGGTTTGACCTTGCGACAGTTTTCATACCGACTGCGCAAAGCAGGTTTGCGCTGACCTACATTGTGTTGACACATTGTTAACACAATGTCTACCAAGACTTCGCCTCAGCCACTCAAAAGGGGCCTGTCTGCCATCTTCCTTTGGCCTTCAGAGCAGATTTTATTGATACAAATCAAGCACTTGCAGCTCATTCGGTCCTGGCAAGCTGCTAACTCACGCTTGATGGCACACCCTTTGCAATGCTCTGTGTATGGGCATCGGTTACACCGCGTCAGATGCCTTGTTTTTACAACCCAACACAAGGAATTTCATGACCGAAGCCGCCACCCTCGAGACACCGACCACTGTCAAAGCCTACTTGCGGCCCATTGATGCCGAGGGCTTGGCCAAATTTGCTGAAAAAGGGCGCAACAACCCGGCCAGCCGTGGCACCAACAAAGTCCACACCGTGATGCAAGGGCAATACCGGTCCCTGAGTTACGTGGGCAACCATACCCCTGTGGTGGTTGATGAACCGCTGCATCTTTTTGGCGAAGACACTGCCCCTGCGCCCGGTGAGATTGTGTTGTCGGGTCTGGGCGGATGCATTGCGGTGGGCATTACGGCGGTGGCAACCTGGAAGGGCGTCAAGCTGAGCAAGCTCGAAGTTTTCATGGAAGGTGATATTGGCAACCCGGCGGCCTGGGGGGCGGGTGGCGCGCTCGAAAAGAAACCCTTAGAAATGGGCTTTCAGGCCATCCGGGTGAAGGTCGTGGTCGAGGGTGATGCGCCTGCCGAGGTGCTGGACGAGATCGTGCAACACGCCAACCACTACTCGCCGGTGGCCAACACGATGCGCAATCCAATCCCCTTCGAGATCAGCCGCAGCTGATGCCTTGCGGCACCTAACCTTGACTGGAAAACGCCATGAACCCCGCCGACCTGCCCCCAGAACTGTCCAATACACCTGAGCTGGTTCTGGCCATGCGCCAGATTGCCCAAGGCCCTCTTGCGGCTCAGGTGCAGGCCATCGACCAAGGCACTTACCCGCGTGAAGTGATGCAACAACTGGCCGCAGCGGGGGGCATGAGCGCGCACCTGGAACTGCCCGGTCAGCCTGCAGATTTTGGGCTGGCCATCAAGGCCATGGCCGAAGTCTCCAAAGTGTGCGGCAGCACGGGTTTCATGATGTGGTGCCAGGCTGTTTGCGGCCTTTACATGCAAACCTCAAACAACCCGGACCTGATGGGCAAAGTGCTCAATGACCATGTACAGGGCTTGCGTCTGGGGGGCACGGGTTTGTCCAACCCCATGAAAAGTTTTGCCCAAATTGAAAGCTTGCTGCTCAAGGCCACGCCGGTCGAAGGGGGCTTTGAGGTCAGTGGCACGCTGCCCTGGGTCAGCAATTTGGGGCCGGATCATTACTTTGGTGCCATCGCCGGGATTGAGGGCCAAACGGGGCAAGAGTTGATGTTTTTACTGCGTTGCGATGCCCCCGGCGTCACGCTGAAAGCCTGTCCAAGTTTTTCGGGCATGGAAGGCACGGGAACTTATGCCATTCATTTGAAAAACCTCTTTGTCGGTGCCGCTGACACCATCGCCTCGCCCGCCAAGCCATTAATTGCCCAAATTCGGGCGGCTTTTGTGATGCTGCAATGCGGGATGGCCCTTGGCGTGACACAAGGAGCGATTGACAGCATGTGGGCCGTGGAAGGGCAACTGGGACATGTCAACCAGTTTCTGCACGACCGCCCGCAAACCCTGCAAGCCGAGCTGGACGCGCTGACCCAGCGCGTGATGCAACTGGCTGAAACCCCGTTTGACAAGCGCACCGAATTTTTCATCGATGTGCTGGATGCCCGGGCGCACGGTGCCGAGCTTTGCCTGCGTGCCGCACAGTCGGCCTTGATGCACCAAGGGGCGCGTGGGTACTTGCTTTCATCCGAAGTGCAGCGCCGGGTACGCGAGTCCCATTTTGTGGCCATCGTCACACCTGCCATCAAACACCTGCGCAAAGAAATGGCACGTTTGAGTGCGCAAGAGATGCCCGCATGAACCAGCCCAGCCCCCCGCTAGAAAGCAGCGTTTCGGCAACGTGGTTGCTCTATATATGCAAGGCCTGCGGCTTGATCTACAACGAACAAGAGGGCGACCCCGACAGTGGGCTGCTTGCGGGCACCCGCTTTGTCGACATACCGGAAGACTGGGAATGTCCTTTGTGCGGTGTGACCAAATCTGATTTCGAGCTTTACACCCCGCCAGATCTGGACGCACTCAAACAAGCCTCGGCCTGTGCACCTGCTGCACGCCCCACCGCGTATTTCAATGGCGCCCGCGAATTGCCCGGCATTGTGGTGGTCGGTGCAGGCAAAGCCGGTTGGCAGTTGATTCAAAACCTGCGCACGCAATGGCCCGATGCCCCCATCACCCTGGTCACCGAGTGTGCCGGCGATGTTTATGACAAACCCCTGCTTTCGGTGGCCATGTCCCGAAAATTGGACAGGCGTCAACTGGTGAAACAAACCGGCGTGGAAGCGGCGGCGCACTGGCAGGTGCGCCTTTTGTCGCACACCCGGGCGCTGCACATTTGCACCGCAAGCCAAACCTTGCGCACCACCCACGGGCCCGTGCGTTACAGCCAACTGGTGTTGGCCCACGGGGCCGAGTCGGCCATGCCAGCCCCCCTGCACCCCGGCTTGTGCTGGCGCATCAACCATTTGCAAACCTACCAAAGGTTTCTGGCTGCGCTGGGCGATGCCCCTCGACATGTGGCCATCGTGGGTGCCGGACTGATTGGCAGCGAACTGGCCAACGATTTGGCTTTGGGCGGGCACCGCGTCACCCTGATCGACACCCAAGACCGTCCGCTGGCCCGTTGGGATGCCGATCAGGCGGGCCAACCCCTGCTGGCGGCTTGGTCAAACTTGGCCATTCGCTTCATGGGGTCTGTGCAGTTGCAATCCCTGAAGCGCCAAGGTGCGCAATTTGCGCTCACCACACTGGAAGGTGAAACCGTGTTGGCTGACCAAGTGATCGCAGCGACCGGGTTGATCACCCCCAACCGTTTGGCGAAAAGCGCCAGTTTGCGTTGGAACAACGGCATTGAGGTGAATGCACAAACCCTTGAAACCAGCGAACCACACATTTATGCATTGGGCGACTGCATCAGCATCAACGGACAATCCAGTCGCTACATAGAACCCATCTTGCGACAGGCCCAAACTTTGGCAGCAGCTTTGATTCATGCCGCCAAACCCGATGCAGCCCTCACCGATAACTTGCCGCCCTACAGCGTTCGCACGCCGGTGGTTCGCGTCAAAACCACCTCACTGCCCTTGACCTTGCACTGATATCAAAGTCCAAAAAAAACCATGGCCAACAAGAAGTTGCCATGGTTTTTTTGCGGCCCTCAAAGGGAGCCGCACTGGGTATCAATACTGCTTGTAAGGCAAGAATTTACCCGACAAGACCACATTCACACGATCTCCCTTGGGGTCGGGTTGGCGCACGATGTCCATGCTGAAATCGATCGCACTCATAATGCCGTCGCCGAATTCTTCGTGGATCAACTCTTTGATGGTGGTGCCATAAACGCTGACGATTTCATACCAACGGTAGATCAAGGGATCGGTCGGAACAGAGCTTGGCAACGAACCTTTGTAAGGCACAACTTGCAGCCACTTGATCTCTTCAGCGGTCAGGCCAAAAATTTTGCCAATCACTTTGGCTTGCTTGGCATCAAAAGTCATCTGGCCCAAGCAGCCGGCGGTGACCCATTCTTTGGACAAGCCCACTTTGTCGGCCACGTCACTCCATTTGATGCCCTTGGACACTTTGGTGGAAATGATTTTTTCGGTGATGTCTAAACGGTTCATGAAATTCCTCTTCAAGGGGTTATTAAAAAAATGAAACAGCTCAGTGCGCCTTGGCACGCGAGACCAGAAAATCAACAATGTGGTTGCGCATGTCGTAATAACCGGGCAGATGGTGAAGTTGCGCCCGGGTGCGCTCGCGCGGCAAGGGATTGACCACCACTTCGGCCAAGCCCCCGGGCACATAGTGACCGCCTGACTCGTTGCCGTTGCTCATGAGCAAAATTCGGTCGGACAACAAAATCGCCTCGTCCACATCGTGCGTGATCATGAAAACAGTTTGTTGGGTCTGGCGCACAATGCCCATCAATTCGTCTTGGATGGTGCCGCGCGTCAAGGCATCGAGCGCACCAAAGGGCTCGTCCAACAACAGCATCTTGGGCTGGATGGCAAAAGCACGGGCAATGCCCACACGTTGCTTCATACCGCCCGAAAGTTGGCTGGGTTTTTTGTCGATGGCGTGCAACAAGCCCACCATGCCCACATGTTTTTCAACGTGCTCATTCACTTGTGGCTTCTTCCAATCTGGCCAGCGCGAATGGACTGCAAAGGCAATGTTTTGACGGACCGTCAGCCAGGGCATCAGGGCGTGGCTTTGAAACACCACACCACGCTCCAAGCTGGGGCCCGCAATTTCACGCCCATCCATGAAAGCGTGGCCTGCCGTGGCCGTGTCCAGTCCGGCCAAGACGTTCAAGATGGTGGTCTTGCCACAGCCCGAATGGCCGATGATGCAAACGAACTCACCCTTGTCTATGGTGAAAGAGACATCCGAGAAAACCGGTTTATCGCTTTGATAAGCCTTTCCCAGTTTTTCAATTTTCAGGAATCCAGTCATGGCATTGGCCTTGGTTTGGAGAGCATGCAGTTCAGAGGGAATGGGCAACAACTTGGCGACCGCTGCAGGTAAAGTGGCTGTCGTCAACTCGCGTTCGGTGGTTTCACTCCACATAGGTCACCGCCTTTTGTAATTGGGCAAACGCCAAGTCCAGCAACATGCCGACCACACCAATCACCAGCACCGCAAAAATCACGTTGACCAGCGACAGGTTGTTCCACTCGTTCCAGACGAAGTAACCCACGCCTGTGCCACCGACCAGCATTTCGGCAGCCACAATGACCAGCCAAGCAATGCCCATGCTGATGCGCATGCCGGTCACGATGGTGGGAGCCGCTGCGGGCAAAATGACCAAGAAGGCTTTTCGCAGCGGCGTCACTTCCAGCGTGCTGGCCACATTGAGCCAATCGCGCTTGACGGCCGACACACCAAAGGCGGTGTTGATCAACATGGGCCAAACCGAGCAAATGAAGATCACGAAAATGCCACTGACATCCGAATCTTTCAGGGTGTAAAGCGCTAAGGGCATCCAAGCCAACGGACTGATGGGCTTGAGCACTTGGACAAAGGGGTCAAACGCCTTGCGCATGAGTGGCGACATGCCGATCATGAAACCCACGGGCAAGGCCACCAACACGGCCAATAAAAATCCCAACCCGACGCGTCCCAACGAGTGGGCCAACTGGATACCAATGCCTTTGTCGTTCGGGCCTTTGTCATAGAAAGGGTCCGCGAGGTGCCCCACCATGGCTTTGCCCACCTCGAGGGGGGGCGGAAACCCGGTGCTCTTCACAGCCCCGGGGTCCTTGCCCATCATCTTGAGGTATTCCACCTCTTCGGCCGTCATGCCGGCTTTGGCGGCCCCAGCCACCGAGGGCGCAGTGGCTGACAATTGCCACGCCCCCAGAAAGACCAGGAACATCAGCAGCGACACCATGGCCGCCCTTAAATTGAGGTGCGTGGATTTCATGACCGTTCAACCCATTTTGTGGATGGCAAAACTCTTGAGGTATTCCTCGGGCTTGGCCGGATCAAACTCTTTGCCCATGATCTTGTGTTTCGGATAGGGCGTGGTGGCTGCAAAATTGTGTCCCAGGTCTTTCATGTGCTTGCGCGCATCGGTGATCAAGAACACTTTTTCTGCGATCTGCTTGTAATCGACATTGCCTTTGACATAGCCCCAGCGTTTCATTTGCGTGAGCATCCAAACCGCCATGCTTTGCCACGGCATGGGGTCAAAGTCGGCGCGATCGGGGATGTTTTGCACCTTGCCCAAACCATCTGCAAACTTGCCTGTCAACACTTGGGCCAGCACAGCCTCTGGCTGGTTCAGGTATTGCGCAGGCGAGATCACTTTGGCAATCAGTTCACGGTTAGAGGGCTGCCGGGCCATGGCGGCTGCCGTGAGCACGGCACGGTAAAGGGCCGCAAAAGTGTTGGGGTTCTTCTGGATGAACTCGGTGCTGGTGCCAAAAGCGCAGCAGGGATGCCCGTTCCACAAATCCTTGGTCAGCACATGGATGAAGCCCACTTCGTCAAATACAGCGCGCTGGTTAAAAGGGTCAGGTCCCAAGAAACCATCGATGTTGCCCGCCCGCAAGTTGGCCACCATCTCGGCGGGTGGGATCACACGAATCTGCACATCCGTGTCCGGGTTGATGCCGTTCTCGGCCAAATAGAAGCGCAGCAAAAAGTTGTGCATCGAATAATCAAACGGCACGCCAAACTTGAACCCCTTCCAATTCTTGGGATCGCGGTTATCTTTGTGGCGCAGGCTCATCGTGATGGCTTGACCGTTGATGTTCTGGATCGTGGCCACATTCATGGGGGTGGCATTCGAGCCCAAACCCATGCTGATGGCGAGGGGCATGGGCGACAAGAAATGGGTGGCGTCGTATTCTTTGTTGATCATCTTGTCGCGTACCAAAGCCCAGCCGGCCGTCTTGGTGACTTCGACGTTCAAGCCTTGTTTTTGGTAAAAACCCAAGGGGTGAGCCATGATCAGCGGCGTGGCACAAGTGATCGGGATGAAGCCAATCTTCAAGTTGGTCTTCTCAAGCGGACCTTTTTCTTGTGCCATGGCTTGCAAACTGGCCATGGGCAACACACTCGCTATGGCCGCCATGGCCGTCTTTTTTCCTACCGCGCGCAAAAACATGCGCCGCTCTTGATCTTGTGGAAACAGCGATTTGACCAAGGTTGCCTCAATGAACTCTTGGCTGTAAGCCTCGAATTCAGCGGTCTCGGAACGGGCGCGCAGCTGGGCTGCTGCCGCATCGGCCACCGTTTCAGCGTGGTGGTCGGCAGGGGAATGGTCCCGACCGCAACTGCATTTGAGCATCAGGGGACGGTCGGCGTTGTACGGATCAAAAAATTCAGACATGGCAACCTCGCTTGTTGAAGATTGCTACCTCTATGCAATTGATGGGCCAGAAATTTCCCAAGGGGGGCTTTGCACTGCTCAGTCCTTGATTTCGAGGTGTCCAAATCGACAGGGTGTAGGGCTGCCCCTACAAAAGCGAGCCACAGGCTTACTAAAAAGTAACTTTTCAGACTGCCAATTACCGTCCGCTCTGGTTTTGGGCATACAAAGCCAGTTCGACATCGTTCTTGGTGCCGGTCTTTTCCAGGATGCGTGCACGGTAAGTGCTCACGGTGTTGGCGGCCAAGCTCAATTGCGCACCAATTTCGCTCACGCTGTGGCCTTGGGTCAACAAAAGATAGACCTGATGCTCGCGATGGGACAAGACTTCAATCCCCATTTTGGTGCGTCCCTGACTCACCAGACTGGCCAAGGCCTCGGCCGTCGTGGGGCTCAGGTGCATGTTGCCCCCCGCTACCCGGTGCAAGGCTGCAATCAATTCGTCAGGGTCGGTACTTTTGTTCAGATAACCCGAGGCACCCAGCTTGATACATCGCACGGCATATTGCTTTTCCGGGTAAGTGCTCAGCATCAAGACCGGCAAATCGGGCCAGTCGCGGCGCAAGCTTTGCAGCACTTCCAGGCCATCCATGCCCGGCATCGCAATGTCCAGCAACACCACGTCTATGCCTTGCGTGCCTTGCAAGGTTTGCACGGCATCCAGCACGCCTGGCCCGGTGTCGGCCTCTGCCACCACTTGCAAACGCGGGTCGTCTGCCAACACCATTTTGAGACCTTCGCGGACGATTTTGTGATCGTCGCCCAACAGCACGCGCACCCCAGATTGGACCGACTTCATGACGCTGCACCTGCAAATGGTAAGGGCATGGACAAGCGCATGCACGTCCCACGGCCCGGTTGGCTGTCAATTTCAATCGAGCCGCCAAAATGCCGGGCTCGCTCACGCATGCCCATGATGCCGTAGGCCTGGGGCGACTCGAAGGCCTGTTGCAATGCACCGATTCCGTCGTCCTCTACAGACACATAAAGCCACCCCTGTCGCTCCACAATGTCGATGTCGACCGTTTGGGCCTGCGCATGGCGTCCCACATTACTGAGCATTTCCTGAAAAATCCGGAACACCGCCATGGCCATGGGTTCGGGCAATTCGAGCTGTTCATTCACTGCCATGCGCCATTGCAGTTGTTGTTCGGCAGACTGAACAAAATCCTGCGCCTGCCACTCCAAAGCACCCCACAAGCCCTGGTGGTCCAAAATGCTGGGGCGCAAATCCGTGATGATGCGGCCCACGTTCACCACGGCGTTTTCTATCAGGCGGCTCATGTTCTGGCATTTGCCGCGCATTTTTTCGCGCATCAATTGCGCCTCTTGTGCGGCCCTGTTTTCCTGCTCGGACAAACGCTTGTCGAGCCAGCCCACATCCATCTTCAGAGCCACCAACAAACTGCCCAGTTCATCGTGCACCTCGCGGGCGATGCGGGTGCGCTCCTCTTCACGCACCGCTTCGGACCATGCCGCCAGCTCACGCAATTGCTGCAAAGCCATCTCTAAAGCTTGGGTACGTTCGGCCACACGCGCTTCGAGCTCATTTTTGGCTTGGTGCAAAGCGTCTTCAGCACGTTTGCGCTGGGTAATGTCGACAAAAGTGACCACGGCCCCGCGCACCTCGCCCTGATCAAACACCGGATAACTTGAATACTCCACAGGAAAGCTGCTGCCGTCTTGTCGCCAAAAAACTTCACTGTCAATCCGGCACGGCTGGCCTTGCCGAAAGGCGTTGTAAATGGGGCACTCATCCATCGGGTATTCCAACCCATCGTCATGAGAATGGTGCGTCAGGATGTGCATGTTCTGACCCAGCACCTGATGGGGCTCAAACCCAATCATGCGCGCCCCGGCTGGGTTGATGAAAACGCAGGCCCCCTCCAAATCGACCCCGAAGACCCCCTCGCCCGTGGATGCCAGCATGAGGCCCAAAGGGTCACGCCAAGCGTCGATCACGTCCGGAACGGTGGGCTTGAGTTGGTTTAAATCAAGGTGCATAAGCCTGTCTAGCAAGCTGCATGCCAAAAATGTCGTTGGTCAGTCCGTCCATTTCCATCAGAGGTTTGTGAAATGTCACCTTCAGCACCCTGCCATTGGCCCCCCGCACACGACAATAAGCGTCTTATTTGAAAGATTTGGCCCTTCATGAACCCGGTTTCTCATGCCTTGCTACAAGGCGCTTCCAACTTCCGTGACATCGGCGGCTACCGCAACACCGAAGGCCGCCGAGTTCGCCCGGGCCAAGTGTTTCGCTCAGACCATTTGGCTCGGCTGACGCCGCAAGACCACGTCCGCTTGCAAGCGCTGGGGGTGCAACACAGCCTGGACTTTCGGGGCCAAGCCGAGTACACCACCACGCCTTACAACATTCCAGGTGTGCAACGCGTGGCCTTGTCAATTGAGCCCACCGTGATTGCCCGCATGCAGTCTCTGGTGGCGCAGGGTATCGTGCCGACCACCGAAGAAACGGTGGAGCTGATGCGGGAAACCTATCGGGATTTCGTCAACCACAATGCAAACACTTTCGGGCAATTTTTAAAGCATCTGCTCGAACAACCCACCCCACAGGTGTTTCATTGCACCGCAGGCAAAGACCGCACGGGTTTTGCTGCGGCGCTGCTGTTGTCGGCATTGGGGGTAGACCGCGCCACCATCGAACACGACTATTTGCTGACCAACCAACTCTACAAACGGGACCCTCGGCTGGAAGGAATTGGACACCCACACGTCATGCAGGTGCTTTGGCAAGTACAACCCGAATTTTTGCACGCCGCGTTTGATGTGGTGGATGCCCAGCACGGCGGCATGCAGGCTTATTTACGCGGGCCGATTGGCTTGGAAGCGCAACACATCAATGAACTCAAGAGGCGTTTGCTGGAAGATTGATGGCGATGGTGGGTAGGGCGCACGCCTTGCGTGCGCACCCTCTCAAAGACCTGCGCCGAATCAGGCGGCTTCTTTGTAGAAAAACCCGCCGTGCACATTGCGTGGGGCCAAGGGCGCCACGGCTTGGGTGATGGCCCCGATGTGGTCCGGCGTGGTGCCGCAGCAGCCGCCCACAATGTTGACCAGGCCTTCGGCAGCAAACTCGTGCAACAAGCGGCTGGTGACTTCCGGGGTTTCGTCAAATCCGGTGTCGCTCATCGGGTTGGGCAACCCGGCATTGGGGTAGCAGCTGATAAACGTGTCGCCTGCCACTTTGTTCAGCTCTTGTATATAGGGGCGCATCAAGGTGGCCCCCAAGGCGCAGTTCAAGCCAATGGCCAGCGGCTGGGCGTGGCGCACACTGTGCCAGAACGCCGTCACGGTCTGGCCGCTCAAGATGCGGCCCGACGCATCGGTCACGGTGCCGCTGATGATGAGCGGCAAACGCTCCCCACTGGCCTCAAAGTATTCATCGATCGCAAACAGCGCGGCTTTGGCGTTGAGGGTGTCGAAGATGGTTTCGACCAGCAACACATCCGAGCCCCCCTCCACCAAGGCCTCAACCTGCTCGTAATAAGCAGCACGCAATTCCTCAAAATTCACGTTGCGGGCACCCGCATCGTTCACATCGGGGCTGATGCTGGCAGTTTTGGGTGTCGGGCCCAAGGCACCGACCACAAAGCGTGGTTTGTCGGGGGTCGAGAATTTATCGCAAGCGGCGCGGGCCAGTTGGGCCGAAGCCAAGTTCATTTCCCGGGCCAGGTGCTGCATGTCGTAATCGGCCTGCGCAATGGTGGTGGCCCCAAAGGTGTTGGTCTCAATCAGGTCCGCACCGGCAGCCAAATAGCCTTCGTGGATGTCCTGAATCACGTCAGGCCGGGTCAGACTCAACAATTCGTTGTTGCCTTTGATGTCTTTGGGGAAATCCTTGAAGCGCTCACCCCGGTAGTCGGCCTCGGTCAATTTAAAGCGCTGAATCATGGTGCCCATGGCCCCGTCCAGGATGGCAATGCGGTGCTGCAGGATCTCGGGCAGCGCTTGGCCGCGGGTGTAATTTTGGGATTTCATGGGGTGTATTGTAGAAAGTCGGCATGCGCACCGACTTTTGAGAGGGTCAGCGGCACCCACCAACGCATTTGGCAGCGAGGTGGCTTCGCCAAAGAATCAGAGGTTGGCCCGGGGTGTTGCTGAACTGAACCGATCAAACCCGCCTGCTCTTAACTGACAAGCCGGGCATTCGCCGCAGCCATAACCCCAGTTGTGGCGCTGGGTACGGTCACCCAGATAGCAGGTGTGGGTGTGTTCCACAACCAGGTCCACCAAGGCCTGGCCGCCCTGCTGGGGGTCGGCTTTTTGTCCCATGTCATGCGCCAACTGCCAGGTTTGGGCTTTGTCGATCCACATCAGGGGGGTTTCAATCAACAGTTTGCGGTCCATGCCCAGTGACAGCGCCACTTGCATGGCTTTCATGGTGTCGTCACGGCAGTCTGGGTAGCCCGAAAAATCGGTCTCGCAGACGCCCGTAACAATGACCTGCAAGCCGCGCCGATACGCCAAAGCCGCCGCCAGCGTCAAAAACAGCAGGTTGCGCCCGGGCACAAAGGTGTTGGGCAAACCGGAACTGGCCATCTCGATGGCCGTGTCACGGGTCAGCGATGTTTCACTGATCTGCCCCAGAATGCCTGCGTCCAGCAAATGATCTTGGCCCATTTTGGGGGCCCATTGCGGAAAGCGTGCCTTGATGGCGGTTAGCACATTCAGGCGGGCCTCCAGCTCAATCTTGTGGCGCTGACCATAGTCAAACGCGAGAGTTTCAACCTGTTCGTAGCGGGACAAGGCATAGGCCAGACAGGTGGTGGAGTCCTGGCCACCCGAAAACAGGACAAGTGCTGATGTGTGCATGGCGGCGATGTTAATCGCTCATTCGCACCCGGTTGTGCCATTCCATGGGGTTGAAGAGGCACAATATCGGCTGTTTTGACCCGATTGCCCCTCCTTTTCTCTCGCTTTTGTCGCCACTTTTGTCCCCTCACCTGCCCATCCTGCGCGAAGTTTTTGGCTACGACGCCTTTCGTGGCCCGCAGCAAGCCATCATTGACCATGTGGCGGCGGGTGGCGATGCCTTGGTCCTCATGCCCACAGGCGGCGGCAAATCCCTTTGTTATCAGATACCCGCCATTGCGCGGCAACGGGCCGGCCAGGGCATCACCGTGGTGGTGTCGCCCCTGATTGCGCTCATGCACGACCAAGTCGGGGCCCTGCACGAAGCCGGGGTAAGCGCTGCTTTTTTGAACTCTACCCAGAGCAGCGAAGAAGCATCTGACACCGAGCGCCGCCTGATGCGCGGCGAGATTACCCTGCTGTATGCCGCCCCCGAACGGGTCACCAACGGTCGCTTTTTAGCCCAGCTGGACTCGCTGCAAGAACGCGGAATGCTCAGCCTGTTTGCCATAGACGAAGCACATTGCGTCAGCCAATGGGGCCACGACTTTAGGCCCGAATACCGTGGCCTGACCGTGCTGCACGAACGCTACCCGGGTGTGCCCAGGGTGGCGCTCACGGCCACCGCCGATGCCCTAACCCGCGCCGACATTGTGGAACGGCTGCAACTGGAAAGCGCCCAGCTGTTCATCAGCAGCTTTGACCGGCCCAACATCCGCTACACCATTGTTGAAAAAAAAGACGCCAGCACCCAGTTGCTGCGCTTTATTGAACGCGAACACCCGGAAGAAGCGGGCGTGGTGTATTGCCAATCGCGCAAACGGGTCGAAGAAATTGCGGTCATGCTGGTCGAGCACGGCATTCACGCCTTGCCCTATCACGCCGGGCTGGATGCGGGCATGCGCCAACGTCACCAAAATGAATTTTTGCGCGAAGAGGGCGTGGTCATGGTCGCCACGATTGCCTTCGGCATGGGCATCGACAAGCCCGATGTGCGTTTTGTGGCGCACCTGGACATGCCCAAAAACATCGAGGGCTATTACCAAGAAACCGGACGCGGCGGGCGCGACGGCTTGGCCACCGACGCCTGGATGGCCTATGGCCTGCAAGACGTGGTCAACCAGCGCCGCATGATTGACGAAAGCCCGGCGGGTGAAGAGTTCAAACAAGTCATGCGCGGCAAACTTGACGCGCTGCTGGCGCTGGCCGAGGCCACCGACTGCAGACGTGTCCGCTTGCTCAACTACTTTGGTGAAAGCTACAAAAGCCCAACCGACGAGGCCAATGGCATCTATATGCCCTTTTGCGGCAACTGCGACAACTGCCTGAACCCGCCCGAAGTCTGGGACGGCACCGATGCGGCACGCAAACTGTTGTCTACCGTGTACCGATGCCACCAGACCAGCGGCCACAGTTTTGGTGCGGGCCACACCATGGACATCGTGCGCGGCAAAAAAACCGACAAAGTGGTGCAACGTGGGCACGAAAGCATCAGCACCTTCGGGCTGGGCGCTGATTACAGTGAGCAGCAACTGCGCGCCGTGATGCGCCAGTTGATCGCCATTGGGGCCTTGCATGTGCACACCGAAGACGGTTTCAGCACCCTGCACCTGACCGATGCTTCACGCGCCGTTTTAAAGGGTGAAGTGCCCGTGCAACTGCGCGAAAGCACCCAAATACAGGCCAGCCCACGCGGCGACAAACGCAGCCGCAACCGCAACACCCCCGGCGCGGCAGCCGCCAATTTGGGGCAAGACGCGATGGTGCGCTACATCAACCTCAAGGCCTGGCGGGCCGAAGTGGCCAAAGAACACAACCTGCCCGCCTATGTGATTTTTCACGACGCCACACTGGCTGCCATTGCCGAACACGCCCCACACAACCTAGGTGACCTGCAAGGCATCAGCGGCCTGGGCGTGAAAAAACTGGAAGCTTATGGCGAGCAAGTGCTAAGGGTATGCAACGGGGCGATGTAGGGCTTCCTTAACGCCCCCCACCCGCCCCCCACCCGCCCCTCTTACTTGCGCACCGCCGGGACTTCTACTGGCAGGCCTTCGCCGCGCCACATAAGGTAGAGCGCCAATTGACGCATTTCGGTGGCGCCCCAAGCAGGGACTTCTGCGCGAATACCTGAATAGCAACTGCGCAAACGCCGTTCGAGCGAGCCTGTTTTTTGCCACTCCAGTCGGTACACCGGGTAGCCATTGGGCTGGCCCTGGCTCAAAGGGTCGGTGTACAGGCGCTGGCCAAAATTTTGATCATGACACTGCGCGCAAGACAAGTTGAGTTGCCCTTGGCGCTTGCTAAACAAAGCTGCGCCCGCTTGCCAATGGGGCCACGCCGCTGCGCCGATGTTCACCCGAAGGGGCAAGCCTTTGGAGGCCTGCGCCACGAGCAGGGTCAAGCCCAGCAAGGCATCGGATTCTGGGGCCATGGCTGCAGCGCCTAAATATTGGGTGCTGCACTTTTGAATCCGGTCTTCGAGGTTGAACAATCGGCCGCTGGCGACATCCACGGCCGGATACCGGGTGGCTACGCCCTTCATGCTGCTGGCCACATCGCCGTGGCAACTGGCACAAGATTTACCGTTGCTGTTGCTGCTGACGTTCGCGCGGCCCCAAAGTGCTTGCCCTTGGCTGAGCCACAGCTGCCCTGGGTTGGCAAATTCGTCGGTCTGCAAAGCCTGCACATCCTTGCCCGAAAAATGCAGCCCCGATTGGACCTGGGACAAGGACAAAGTCCGCAGTGGCGGCGCAGCAGTCTGGGTCAGTGCAGCCGTTGTGAACGCAAAAAAGACCGCGCCCAGCAGCCCCCGTCGCCACCCTGCCCACACCCGCGCCCACACCAACGCCCGCATGGGATTCACCTCGAGCCCTGTGGCAGCACCGTCATGGTTTGCTGCAGGCTGCCCTTGTTGCCCCGGTCATCGACCCACTGCACGCTCATCTCGGCCGTTTCGGTGGCCCGAACAAAGAATTCAAACAAAGGGTTGGCTGAAACGCCCGAAGAAGGCTCTACCCTGAAAACCTCTTGTGACCCTAAATTGCACGTCAGCAAGCCGATCACGTTACGCGGCACCACTTTACCCAGCAGGTCTTGCAAATAACCCGTGTCCATGGGGTGTTGCACCAGCAGACGCACCTTCACCACGTCGCCCGCAACGATGCGCTCAGGCCATTGGATGCGCGCTAAAACCAGGCTCATGAGGCGTCCACACAAGCCGACTCGGTGACGATGATCTCCATCTGGTCGTAGCGGAACTCACCGCTCGACAAGCGCGCCAGCGCCACCACCTCTTGGGTGCCTGCCAGGCGCACGCGTGTGCTGACCTCGGCCCGCCCGTTCCATGGGCCCAGTTGGAAAACGGCCATGCGCGTGACCGGGTTGCGTTGTGACAGCAAATACAGATGGGTGACGTGGTCTTGCGCCGTCATGGGGCTTTGCACCTGCACGCCCAAGGGCACCAGCGTGCCGTTGTCGGCCAACACCGGGGCCACCAATTTCACGTCTTGCCTCAACAAGCGGGCACCCTGCGTCAGGGGTTCCACCATCTGGGCAAAACTCATCAACTGGCCCGAGGCCATCTTTTGGGCCCAGCTGGGCCAAGCCTGCAAAGCCACCCCCAGCAGTCCGAGGCGGGCGCTTTGCTGGAGCCAAAAACGGCGTTGGGTTGGCGCAGGTTTCATGGTGTTGCAAGCGATGGCTGAAACAAATAACTCAGGATATCTTCCAACTCTTGAGGGTTCAAGATGGTTTGCCCCCGATAACTGGCGGCCACGTTGTGCAAACCCTCGGTGCTGAGGTAGGCCGGCATGATGGTTTGCGGATTAAAACGTCTGGCATCGGCCACCTGTACACGGGCCTGCGCCAGCGTGCTGCGCTGCGCAAAGCCGTGCAAGGAAGGCCCCAGCGCACCGCCTGCAGGCAAGCCGGGGATCTGGTGACACAACACGCAGCCCGTGTCTTGCCTTTGCAAAAGCAAGCTGCGGCCCCGCTCAGGCGAGGCGGTTGCCACCTGCCCCATCGCGGCACAGCAAACCAGGCACCCCGCCAGTGCAGCAGCAGCCGCTTTCATGCCCGAGCAAGACTCAACCCGTGGTTTTTGAGGGGCAATGAGCGAATGCGTTTGCCCAGTGCCGCCGAGATGGCATTGACCAAGGCCGGGGCCAAGGGGGCCTGCGCGGGTTCGCCCACACCGCCCCAAAAGCCACCCGTGGGGGCAATGACCACCTCCACCTTGGGCATTTCGTTCAAACGCATCATGCGGTAATCGTGAAAGTTGGATTGCTCGATGCGGCCTTCTTTAACCGTGTTTTCGCCCCAAAAAATGGCGGTCAGGCCATGCACCACACTGCCCTGGAACTGGGCCACGATGTTGTCCGGGTTGACGGCATACCCCGGGTCGATGCCGATCACCACCCGGTGGATCTTGACCTCGTTCTTGGCGTTCACCGAGACCTCGCAGACACAGGCGGTCCAGCTGCCATAGCCCTCGGTTTCGGCCACACCCCGGAACACGCCCGTGGGCAATTTACTGCCCCAGCCTGCGGCCTTGGTCACGGCCTCCAAAATGCTGCGGTCGCGTTTGGACTTTTCGTTGTTGGCCAACATGTCCAAGCGGAAGGCCACCGGGTCTTTGCCTGCGGCCTGCGCCAATTCGTCAATGAAACACTCGCGTCCGTAAGGGTTTTGCGAATGCCCGACCGAGCGCCAGAAACCCACCGGCACATTGGTGTTGCGCTGCGCGTAGTCGACCAGCGTGTTGGGAATGTCGTAAGGGTGGTCATTGAAACTGGCCACCGCCTGACCATCAATGCCCTTGGGCAAAGGCAGCTTGAGCAAGGTGGCCAAAATGGACGGCGCGCTGACCCGGATGTGCAAGGCATCGACCTTGCCGTTGGCGTTCAGCCCACCCTTGAAGCGCATCAGGCTGGCCGGCCGGTACAAACCATGCTGGATTTCTTCTTCGCGAGACCACAGCATCTTGACCGGCTTGCCTGGAATCGCCTTGGCAATCATGACCGCCTGACGCGTGAAATCTTGCGGGCTCTTGCGGCCCAAGCCACCGCCCAACTGCATGGGGTGCACTTTGACATTGGCCTGCGGTACGCCTGCTGTAGCGGCCCCCACGGCCAACGTGGATTCGGGGTTTTGTGTGGAACACCAAATCTCGAGTTGATCGCCCTGCAACCAAGCCGTACACACCATGGGCTCCATGGTGGCATGGGCCAGATAGGGTGTGAAGTAATCGGCCTCAACCACTTTGGCCGACTTGCCCAGGGCCTCCGGCGTGTTGCCATCGTTGCGTGCCACGGCCAGTTCGGGTTGATCCATGCCCGCCTTGAAGTGGGCCATGATGGCGGCACTGGACAGCGTGCCGTGCTCGCCCACATCCCATTCGACCGCCACTTCGCGCAAGGCCTCTTTGGCACGCCACCAGTTGTCGGCCACCACCGCCACAAAAGTGCCCAGGTTCAACACCTTGACAATGCCCCGGCGGTTTTCCACCTTAGAGGCATCCATGCTCTTGACCGTGCCATTGAACACGGGGCAGGCGGCAATGGCCGCGTGCAACATGCCGGGCACTTGCGCGTCGATGCCGTAGCGAGTGCGACCCGTCACGATGTCGGGAATATCCACCCGGGCAATCGGTTTGCCAATCAGGGTCCAGTCTTTCGGGTCTTTCAGCTTGACGTCTTTGGGCGCTTCAAGCTTGGCGGCAGCGGCGGCCAATTGGCCATAGCTCAGGCTGCGTTTGCTGGCCGCATGGGTCACTTTGCTCAGCGCGGCTTTGCACTCGCTGGCGGGCACGCCCCATTGCTGTGCGGCCGCCATGACCAGCATTTCGCGCCCGGTCGCGCCGGCTTTGCGCAGGTATTCTTGCGAGTTGCGAATGGTGCGACTGCCCACAGAAGCCATGTCGCCATAGGCCCGCTTGGTGCGCAGGTTTTCGTGGGCCGTGGCGTATTCAACACGCACTTTTTTCCAGTCGGCTTCGAGTTCTTCGGCAATGATCATGGGGGCCGAGGTCATGCTGCCCTGGCCCATTTCGGCCCGGGCGTAACGAATCACGATCGTGTCGTTCGGCTCAATTTCGACCCACACATTGAGCTGCGGCTTGGCTGCAGCTTGGGCCTGGGCCGAAGTGGGCACAAAAAAGCCCATCGACAAGCCCGCCGTGGCGCTGCTGCCGACTTTAAGAAAATGCCTGCGGTCCATGCCCGTGGTCTGTTCCGGCGTTGGGTTGGGGGTCTTCATGCGCGGCCTCCTTTCTTGGCGGCGGCGTGGATGGCGGTGCGAATGCGGGCATAAGTGCCGCAGCGACAGATGTTGCTCATGGCCGCATCAATGTCTTCGTCCGTGGGTTTCGGTTTTTTCTTGAGCAAGGCCACAGCAGCCAGCATCTGGCCCCCTTGGCAATAACCGCACTGGGGCACTTGGTGGTCAATCCAGGCTTGTTGAACCGCGTGCAGGCGGCCTTTTTCGGCCAAGCCTTCGATGGTGATGACTTTTTGCCCGGAAGCCCCCGACACCGGATACGAGCAAGAGCGCACGGGCTCGCCATTGAGCAAGACCGTGCAAGAGCCGCACTGGGCAATGCCACAACCGAACTTGGGGCCCTTGATGTCGAGTTCGTCGCGTAAGGCCCAAAGCAAGGGCATTTCGGGTTCGACATCGAGGGTGTGATTTTTACCGTTGACATTCAGCTTCATGGGCACAGTCTCCTAGTGTTCGGCCAAAAACAAACTATGTGGCCAAGCCCGGCTAGGTGCAAGCGGGAAACAACGGGTGAAACGCTACCGGACCCTCGAAAGAGTCGCTTTAGGGACTGAAATGAGTGTCCGGAGCGCCAGAAACCTCAAGTGGCGGTTTGATCGCCCTGAATCACCCCGCGACGGATCTGGTCACGTTCCAAGGATTCAAACAACGCTTTGAAGTTGCCCTCACCAAAACCCTCATCCGCCTTGCGTTGAATGAACTCGAAGAACACCGGCCCCAGCAAGGTTTGGCTGAAGATTTGTAACAACAAACGCTTTTCGCCATTGGCGGTTGATCCGTCCATCAAAATACCGCGCGCCTGCAATTCGGCCACGGGCTCGCCGTGCCCCTTCAGGCGTTCTTCAAGCATTTCGTAATAAATGTCGTTGGGCGCGGTCATCAAAGGGATGCCCGCCATTTGCAAGGCGTCCACGCTTTTCAGAATGTCGTCGGTCAGCAGGGCAATGTGCTGAATCCCCTCGCCGTTGAACTGCATCAGAAATTCTTCGATCTGGCCCCCCGTTTTGCCCGACTCTTCGTTCAAAGGGATGCGGATCATGCCGTCCGGCGCCATCATGGCCTGGCTGGTCAGACCGGTGTATTCACCCTTGATGTCGAAGTAACGGATTTCCTTGAAGTTGAACAACTTTTCGTAAAAACCGCTCCAAAACGCCATGCGCCCTTTGTAGACGTTGTGCGTCATGTGGTCGATGAGCTTCAGGCCATGGCCCGGTGGGTGGCGGTCCACGCCTTCGATGAACTCAAAATCAATGTCGTAAATGCTTTTGCCGTCTTCAAAGCGGTCAATCAAATACAGCGGCGCACCGCCAATGCCCTTGATGGCGGGCAAGCGCAACTCCATCGGACCCGTGGGCACCTCGACCGGCTGGGCCCCCAATTCCAAGGCACGCGCATAGGCTTTGTGCGAGTCTTTGACCCGAAAAGCCAGCGCACAAGCACACGGCCCATGCTCGGAAGCAAAGTACCCGGCCAGGCTTTTGGGTTCGCGGTTGACGATGAAGTTGATATCGCCCTGACGGTACAGCACCACGTCTTTGGAACGGTGTTTGGCGACCAGTGAGAAGCCCATTTTTTCGAACAGGGGTTCGAGCGTGTTGGGGACAGGGGAGGCGAACTCGACAAACTCGAAGCCACACAAACCCATGGGGTTGTCAAACAAATCGGACATGAAAATCTCCAGAGAAA
>CAMDXR010000010.1 GCA_945877725.1 Limnohabitans sp. Rim8 | reverse complement strand
CAACAAGCCCGCCGAATGGATGTCGGGGTGGGTTTGAAGTGGCTGGGGCAGCGGCTATTGGGGCGTGATGTGCCGCCCCCAGGCGCGGCAACTGGCTCAGACTAAGCGGCTGCGGTGCCGTGCAATTTGCAAGCGAACCTGAGCTGGGGCGGTGCCGCCTAGGGTGTTGCGGGCATTCAATGAGCCTTGCAAGCTGAGGGGGCCAAACACATCGGCTTCGATGCGGCTGTCGAACTTTTGCAGGGTTTCGAGCGGCAGCTCGGACAAGTCCACACCCAAGCCTTGGGCGGTTTTGACCGCGTGGGCCACCACTTCGTGGGCATCGCGGAAGGGCAGGCCTTTTTTCACCAGATAGTCGGCCAGGTCGGTGGCGGTGGCGTAGCCCTTTTTCACTGCTGCTTCCATGGCCGCTGCGTTGACGGTGATGCCGCCTTCTTTGTTGCCCGTGGCGGGGTTGTGCTGGCCCCCGACCATTTCACTGAAGATGCGCAAGGTGTCCTTCAGCGTGTCCACCGTGTCAAAAAGCGGTTCCTTGTCTTCTTGGTTGTCTTTGTTGTAGGCCAGGGGCTGGCCTTTCATCAAAGTGATCAGGCCCATCAAATGGCCGACCACCCGCCCGGTTTTGCCCCGTGCCAACTCGGGCACATCGGGGTTTTTCTTCTGCGGCATGATGGAACTGCCCGTGGTGAAGCGGTCGGCAATCCGAACAAAACCGAAGTTTTGGCTCATCCACAAAATCAGTTCTTCACTGAATCGGCTGATGTGCACCATGCACAGGCTGGCTGCAGCGGTGAACTCAATGGCAAAGTCGCGGTCGCTCACGCCGTCCAGGCTGTTTTGGCAAACCTGGGCTTGGCCGTGTTCGTCGACCATGCCCAGCGTGCGGGCCACGCGTTCGCGGTCCAGCGGGTAGGTGGTGCCGGCCAGTGCGGCGCTGCCCAGGGGCAGGCGGTTGGTGCGGCGGCGCACGTCGCTCATGCGTTCAGCGTCTCGGGCAAACATTTCCACATAGGCCAGCAGGTGGTGCGCAAAGCTCACGGGTTGGGCCACTTGCAGGTGGGTGAAGCCGGGCATGATGACTTCGACGTTTTGCTCGGCCACATTCACCAGGGACTTTTGTAGGTCGACCAGCAGGTCAATGATCAGGTCCATTTCGGTGCGCAACCACAGGCGAACGTCGGTGGCCACTTGGTCGTTGCGGCTGCGGCCTGTGTGCAGGCGCTTGCCCGCATCGCCCACCAACTGGGTCAGGCGTGCCTCAATGTTCAGGTGCACATCTTCCAAATCCAGCTTCCATTCAAAAGCGCCCGACTCGATCTCTTGGGTGATCTGAGCCATGCCGCGCTGAATGTCGGCCAAGTCGCTGGCACCAATGATGTTTTGCGCGGCCAGCATCTCAGCATGGGCCAGGCTGCCAGTGATGTCGGCCTGCCAGAGGCGTTTGTCAAAGAACACGCTGGCGGTGTAGCGCTTGACCAACTCGCTCATGGGTTCAGAGAAAAGCGCGGACCAAGCTTGGGATTTTTTGTCGAGTTGGTTTGTCATAGGTCTGGGATTTTATCGGGCTTCACAGGCCACCCGTCCCGGGCCTGCTGAACCGGCTTGGCCTGTTCACCTTGGGCGCGGTCCTGCCGGCGCTTACCCCGTATTGCGCAACCCCGCAGCGATTCCGTTGATCGAGATGTGAATCCCGCGCTGCACGCGTTCGTCGGCTTTGCCCTCGCGGTAGCGGCGGATCAGCTCCACTTGCAGGTGGTGCAAGGGGTCGATGTATGGAAAGCGGTGGCGGATGGAGCGGTCAAGCGCTGGGTTGCTGGCCAATCGGTTTTTTTCGCCTGTGATCTGTGTCAGCGCGTCTGCCGTGCGGTGCCATTCGGCCTCGATGGCGGCAAATATCTTTTTGCGAAGGCGCGTGTCACTGACCAGTTCGGCATAGCGGGAGGCCAGGGCCAGGTCGCTTTTGGCCAGAACCATGTCCATGTTGGACAGCAGAGTGCGGAAAAACGGCCATTGGCGGTACATCTTTTGCAGCAAGGCCAGGGCGGCTTTGCGTTCTGAGGCTTCCGGTTTGTCCAGGTAGGCGGCCACGGCCGAGCCAAAACCCAGCCAGCCGGGCAAGGTCAGGCGGCATTGACCCCAGCTGAACCCCCACGGGATGGCGCGCAGGTCTTCTATTTTTTCTAGGGCTTTGCGCGATGCCGGGCGTGAGCCAATGTTCAGTTGGGCCAGTTCTTTGAGCGGGGTGGCACCAAAAAAGTAGTCGGTGAAGCCCGGGGTTTCGTAAACCAGCGAGCGGTAGGCGCCCATGCTGGCTTCGGACAATTCGGCCGCTGCATCCAAAAACGCCCGTGAGGCGGGCTTGGTGGGTTGCAGCAGCGTGGCCTCCAGTGTGGCTGCGACCAAGGTTTCGAGGTTGCGGCGACCAATTTCGGGGTTGGCATATTTGGAGCCGATGACCTCGCCTTGTTCAGTCAGGCGAATTTGGCCGCGCACCGTGCCCGGGGGTTGCGCCAGAATGGCTTGGTAGCTGGGTCCGCCTCCTCGGCCCACGGTGCCGCCCCGGCCGTGGAACATGCGCAGGGTGATGCCGTGGCTGTTTTTCAGTTTGTCGAACAGTTCCACCAAGGCAATTTCAGCCCGGTACAGCTCCCAGTTGCTGGTAAAAATGCCACCGTCCTTGTTGCTGTCTGAATAGCCCAGCATGATGTCTTGCTCGCCACCCGAGCGATGCAGCAGAGCGGCGATGCCCGGCAGGGCATAAAAGTCGCGCATGATCGGCGCGGCGTTGCGCAAGTCTTCGATGGTTTCAAACAAGGGCACCACGATCAGGTCGTTGCGGGCCTCACTGTCCAACGTACCGCGCATCAGGCCAACTTCTTTTTGCAGCAGCAGCACTTCCAGCAAGTCGCTCACGGTTTCGGTGTGGCTGATGATGTAGTGGCGAATGGCTTGTCTGCCAAAGCTGTGCAGCATGCGACGCGCCATCTCGAAAATGGCCAACTCCGAGGTGGTGTGGGCACTGTAGCTGTGGCTGGGTATGCGCAAAGATCGGGCATCGTTCAGCAGGCCCAGCAGCAGGGCTTGTTTGGCGTGCTCGTCCAGGTTTTTGTAGTTTTTCTCGATGCGGGCGGTGGTCAGCAACTCGGACACCACTTCTTCGTGTTTGTCCGAGCTTTGGCGCAGGTCCACTGTGGCCAGATGAAAGCCGAACACCTCTACAGCCCGAATTAGAGGGTGCAGGCGTTGCGCGGCCACGGCTTCGGCGTGGTGGCCGTACAGCGATACCTCAATGGTGCGCAGATCTGCCAAAAACTCTTCGGCTTTGGCGTAGGGGTTTTGCGGTGCCACGGCGTGGCGGGCGGCGTCGCCCCCAGTGAGTTCTTTCAGGGTGGCGGCCAGACGGGCATAAATGCCGGTCAGGGCTCGACGATAAGGCTCATCTTGTCGGTGTTCATTGAGGTCTGGCGACTTTGCGGCCAATGCCAGCATGTCGGCATCAAAAGGCACCAACATGGCCGACAGGGACAATTCGCCGCCTAAATAATGCACTTCGGTCAGGTAGTGACGCAGGGCCACTTCACTTTGGCGGGTCAGGGCGTGTTGCAGGGTTTGGGCGGTCACATTGGGGTTGCCGTCGCGGTCGCCCCCAATCCACTGGCCCATGCGCAGAAAACTGGCCACGGGTTGGCCCGGAAGGGCTTGCTCTAGCTCGGCATACAGCTTGGGAATCTCGCGCAAAAAGGTGGCTTCGTAATAGCTGAGGGCGTTTTCTATCTCGTCGGCCACCGTCAGTTTGGTAAATCGAAGCAAACGGGTTTGCCAGAGTTGCATCACGCGGGCGCGCATTTGCAGTTCGTTGGCAGCCAGTTCTTTGGGGGTCAGGGCGTCTTTGGCGGCGTTCACAGCAGCAGCCCGGGCTTTGATGGCATCGCGCTCGGTCAGCAGGTGAGCAATGTCGCGCTCGGCATCCAAGATGCTTTTGCGTTGAACCTCAGTCGGGTGCGCTGTCAGCACTGGGGAAACATAGCTGGTGGCCAGCATGTCCGAAATACTGCGCGGCGTGATGCCCGCCCAGCGCAGGCGCTGCAGTGCCACATCGATGCTGCCCTCTTGGGTGTGGCCTGCACGCTCATGAATGGCGCGGCGGCGAATGTGGTGGCGGTCTTCGGCCAGGTTGGCCAAGTGGCTGAAATACGTGAACGCGCGGATCACGCTGACGGCACGGTCACCGGGCAGGCTTTTGAGCAATTTTTTGAGTGCTTTGTCGGCCTCTTGGTCGGCGTCGCGCCTGAAAGCCACCGATAACTTGCGAATTTGCTCCACCAGTTCGTAGGCTTCGGTGCCTTCTTGCACGCGAATCACGTCACCCAAAATCCGCCCCAGCAAGCGAATGTCTTCGACCAAGGGGCGCTCGCTGTCGCGTTTTTCAGAACGAGGGGAGGTGCGGACCGATTTGGTCGCAGGCGTGCGGGGTTTTTTGGCTGTAACGAGGGGGTCTGGAGAGGCCTGTTTCATTAGGAAATATTCAGTAGGAAGGATATGGGGTGTCAATGCCGACAGTTTTGCAGCCTTTGCCTCATGCTAGCATCGCGCGGACGTCATTAATTACCAACTGGTTTCATCTTTCGGTGAAACTTTTTCACAGAGTTAACCAACGTGTCATCAACTTCCAGCATCTCCTTGGTGATCGCGACCCGCGAAAGCCGTTTGGCTCTTTGGCAGGCCGAGCATGTCAAAGCCTTGTTACAAGCCCGTGGTTGTCAGGTTCGCCTTTTGGGCATGACGACCCAGGGTGACCAAATTTTGGACCGCAGCCTGAGCAAGGTCGGCGGCAAGGGTTTGTTTGTCAAAGAGCTTGAAGTGGCCTTGCACGACGGCAGCGCCGACATTGCCGTGCATTCCCTCAAAGATGTGCCCATGGACATGCCGGAAGGCTTTGAACTGGCCTGTGTGATGGAGCGCGAGGACCCACGGGATGCTTGGGTTTCGAGCCAATTTGCTCGGTTGGAAGACTTGCCTCCAGGCGCGGTGGTGGGCACCTCCAGCCTTCGCCGGACGGTGTTGTTGCGCGCTTTGCGCCCGGATTTGAAGATTGAGCCTTTGCGCGGCAATCTGGACACCCGTTTGCGAAAACTCGATGAAGGCCTTTATGCCGGTATTGTGCTGGCCGCAGCCGGGCTCAAGCGCTTGGGTTTGTCGGAGCGAATTCGCCATATTTTTGAAACCGACCAGATGCTGCCTGCCGCAGGCCAAGGGGCATTGGGCATCGAAATTCGCAGTGACCGGGCCGATTTACGTGCTTTGTTGGCCCCTTTGGCCGATGCGCCTTCGTGGCGGCGGGTGGCCGCAGAGCGCGCCGTCAGCCGGGCCATGGGGGGCAGCTGTTCTATGCCTTTGGCCGCACACGCCACTATTCAACAGGGGGTGCTCAAACTTCAAGCGGCTTGGGGTGACCCCGAGGGTTCTACCCAATTGGTCACAGCCCAGGCCAACGAGACCGCGACCGATTTGCAAGCCGCCGAAGCCTTGGGTTTGCGTGTAGCTCAAGCTCTGCGCCAGGCGGGTGCCCATTGATTTAGGGGGCTGGCATGGCTGAAGCCCCCGTGGTCATCGTTACCCGGCCCCGGCGCGAGGCCGAATCTTGGGCTGCAGGCTTGCAAACTCAGGGTGTCAATACAGAAATTTTGCCGCTGATCGACATTGCCCCGTTGTCCAGTTCGGGTGGCTTGCAGCAGGTTTGGCAGCTTGTCCCCCAGCATTTGGCAGTGATGTTTGTCAGTGCCAATGCGGTGCGATTTTTCATGGCCGAACGACCTGCGGGGCTCAATTTAGAGGCCTGCCGTGCTTGGTCAACCGGCCCCGGAACCCAAGCTGCCTTGCTGGCCTGCGGCTGGTCGGCCGACCGGATTGACTCGCCCAATGCCAATGCCAATCAGTTTGATTCAGAGGCCTTGTGGGCGCTGGTGGCGGACCAAGTGGCCCAAGCTGTGCAGGCAGCCCAACGGGTTTCGGTGTTGGTGGTTCGGGGGGCCGATGCGCAAGGACACTTGGCTGGGCGTGATTGGTTGGTGCAAAAACTCGAGGAATGCGGGGTTGAGGTGCAGCAAGTTGTCGCTTATGTGCGCCAGGCCCCGGAGCTGTCGCCTGCGCAAAAGCTTCGGGTGGCAACGGCCCTGTCGGACGGAAGTTGGTGGCTTTTCAGCAGTTCGGAGGCAGCCCTGCACCTGCAGCAAACTTGCCCAGAGGCTAGTTTGGGCGACGCCCGGGCGCTGGCTACCCATCCGCGAATTGCCCAGCGCTTGAAAGATTCAGGCTGGGGCAGGGTGGAGATCGTGCCCGCCGCACTCGAGGCGCAAGCGGTGTCTATAAAATCCCTGCCATGACCTCTACACCCGAACACGCTTCTACATCTGCCGAGACTGCCGTCGCAGCAGCTTCGCCCGTGCGCCGTGCCTGGCTGAGGTGGGTGTCGGTCGGGGTGGCCTGTTTGGCCTTGCTGGTGTCGGCGTTGTTGTGGCAAAAGTTGTCGCGTATTCAAGAGCAATTGGCGCGTCAAAGCGCTGACGCAGGGCAGCAATCTCTCGAGGCCAAAGCTTGGGCCAAACAAGCCCAAGAAACCGTCAAAGACAGTGCCGCGCGTTTGGCCCTGTTGGAGGCCCGCCTTGCCGAAGTGGCCTTGCAACGGGGACAGCTGGAAGAGTTGATGCAAAGTTTGTCGCGCTCGCGTGATGAAAATTTGGTGGTCGACATCGAGGCTGCATTGCGTATGGCACAGCAACAGTCCCAATTGACGGGCAGCATCGAACCCTTGTTGGCTGCCCTTAAATCTGCCCAAGTTCGGGTGCAGCGTGCCGCCCAGCCACGCTTGGCCCCTTTGCTGCGGGCGCTCGAAAAAGATCTGGACCGGATCAGCGGGATGCAGGCGTTTGATTTGCCGGGTTTGCTCATCAAGCTCGACGAAGGGGTGGCTTTGGTCGATGGTCTGGTGTTGGCCAATCAGGAGCTGCCCTCGGCAGCCATGAACCGTTCTTTGGCACAACAAGGCGGTGCGGTAGCCCCCCCGTCTTGGTGGACGGTCGGTTTGAACCAATTGGCCGACCAGCTCAAGGGTTTGGTCCGGGTTAGCCGCATTGAATCGCCTGAAGCGGCTTTGTTGTCGCCCGAGCAAGGTTTTTTCTTGCGTGAAAACCTGAAACTCAAATTACTGAATGCCCGTTTGGGCTTGTTGGCTCGCCAAAAGGACGCCGCCCGGGCCGACTTGGCCTCTGCTGCGATCATCGTGCGCCGTTACGCAGAGGGCTCTTCACGCCGGACCACCCAGTTGCTCCAACTGTTGGAGCAAGCGGGGGTGCAACTGAAGGCCAGCGAGACCCCCCGTCTGGAGGGGTCGATGACCGCTTTGGCTACCGCTGCAGCAGGAAGGTAAGCCCCTATGCGCGCTGCTCTGTGGCTTATCAGTTTGTTTGGCTTGGCGGTCTCCGTAGCTTGGCTGGCGGGTCATAACAATGCCACTGTGGCCTTGTTCTGGTTGCCTTATCGGATCGATTTTTCACTTAATCTGGTGTTGTTGTCTCTGGCGGGCATCGTGTTATTGGTGGTCTTGGCACAACAGGCTTTGTCTGCCTTGTTGTCTTTGCCCAAGCAGGCCCAGCGTTGGCGCTTGCAACAAAAAGAACGTGTGGCGCATGCGGCCTTGCTGGAATCCATTGGCAATTTCATGGCCGGGCGCTTTTTGCGGGCGCGCAAAGCCGCCCAAACCGCTCTGGACAGAGAGGCGAGTCTGAAAGACTCCGGGCTTGAACTTGAGCATGCGGTCTCTTTGCGCACTGTGGCGCACATCATGGTGGCTGAGTCTGCGCATGCTTTACAAGACCGTGAGTTGCGTCAAATTCATTTACAAGCAGCGCTTGAAGCGGCCAAAAAAGGACACTCAGCCGAGAGGCAGACGTTGCTGGAAGGTACGCAACTGCGCTCAGCACGTTGGTTACTGGACGATCGGGATGCCGCTGGCAGTCTGGATTTACTCAAGGCCTTATCGCCTGCTTCGGGGCGACGCATGGCGGCCATGCGTTTGCAGCTCAAGGCGGCACGGCTGGCGGGGCAACCGGCCCAAGCGCTCGATACCGCTGTTTTATTGGCCAAGCACCGCGCCTTTTCACCCGCAACCGCCAACACCTTGGTGCGGGGGCTGATTCTGGCGTGGTTGTCGCATAGCCACGATGCCGACGCTGTGCAACGAATGTGGCTCAAATTGACCCCTGCGCAACGCAATATGCCCGATTTGGCGGCAGAGGCCGCTTTGCGTCTGATGGCTTTGGGTGGCGCGAGCAGTATGGCCAGAGCGTGGCTACAGCCGGTGTGGGCCCCTTTGCAATCGGAGCAGTCTGCTTGGACGCAAGATCAATTGGCCCGCATGGTTGAAGCCATTGAGGCCAGCTTGGCTGACCCCCAAGCCAGTGATGCCAGGCAGTGGCTGGCACGCGTGGAGGCTGCACAGCAAGCGCAACCCCAAGATGCACGATGGCAATATCTGGCTGGCATGGTGTGTTTGCGTCACCAACTTTGGGGAAAAGCCCAGAGTCTGTTGGTTCAGGCCGTCAAGGGCTTGAAGGCTCCGACCTTGCAGCGCCGGGCTTGGTGTGCTCTGGCGGAATTGGCAGATCAGCGGGGAGAGCCCGAAACAGCAGCCAAGGCTTGGAAGCAGGCCGCCTTGGTGAATTCAACCCAGACTTGAACCCTTTTGGCTTTGCTTCCTCCTGCCGAGGGTCTGCTACCAAGTTGATGATGCCTGTTGGCAAGCCTTTCTTGCCCTGCTTGGGGTTCTAAGTGAGCGCTAGCCGCACGGATAGGGGGCGTTTGAGGCGAAAAAAAACCGGGCCAAAGCCCGGTTTTCAGCCTGCGCCTTGGCGCTGGCATGGGGGATCAGAACGGCAGGTTCATGTCCCTCAGGTCTTTGCGTGTTTCCACCAAAACCAAGGGGCCTTCGTTGAACACCACGGCGGGTGGGCGTTCACGGGGCACCCGTACTGGCTTGGGTTCGGCTGCAATAGCAGCTTGAACCGCAGCGACTTTGTCAGCATCGGAGTTGACCCAAATCAGGCCAGAGCCTTGGGCTACTTGGTGAAGACTGTCGATTTGCAAGGTGTAGCGGGCTACCGGGGGCAAACCTGATGGCGTTGCCAGCACAGCGGGCGCTGTTACGACTTCTGATGCGTTGACCGGGGCTGCAGACTCACGCGCAGCGACGGGCGCTGCGACAGACGCTGCGTCATGAGCTTCGACTGGAGCCTGAACAGCCGATTCTGCAACAGCTGCCCATGAGGCGGCAGGTGCGGCCGGGGCATCCGAAATGGTGCTGGAAGTTGTTTCCTCAGTTACCGCAGCAGAGGATGCAGCGCTTGCCTGGGCACGTTCAAAATAGGAGCGTGGAGCAGGGCGGTCTTCTTGGCCGCTGTCTGCGCTTGGTGCTGCATTCACCGCATTCATGTCGCTTGCGACCTCTTCCCCTTGGGCGTCTTGACGTGTTTCGCCAGCACGTTCACGACGGTCACGGCCGTAACGGTCTCGCGAGCGGCGCTCACGGCGTTCACCTGTGTTTTCAGATGGCGCACCGTTTTCTTGTGCTGTGTTGACCTCTTGAGCTTCGGTGTTGATGGCAGCTGTTTCAGGGGCATTCGCATCGCCAGAGTTGTTCTCTGAGTTTCGGCGTTCGCCACCCCGCTCGCGGCGGCCTTCGCCACTGCGTTCACCACGTTCGCGACGGCCTTCACCACGAGGTGCGCGTTCGTTGCGCATTTCTGTGCCCTCGGCCGTCAACTCGGGTGCTGCATCGCTGCGGATTTCTGTTTTGGCTTCGTTGCGGTTGTCGCCACGACCTTCACGGCGGCCTTCACGGGGAGGACGATCACCTGCTGGGCGCTCTGTGCGCTCACCACGTTCGGCTCTTTCGCCGCGTTCGGGGCGATCACCTCGATCGCCGCGTGCAGTTCTGGCTTCGCCTTCGCGCAACTCGTTGCGGCCTTCGCCGCGTCCGTCTGCACGTACTTCACCACGGCGTCCGCCCTCGCGCGGTGCGCGGGCTTCGCCTTGTGCACCTTCAACGCGCTCACCACGATCGGCACCGCGTTCGCCACGGCGACCGCCTCGGCGGCCATCACGGGCACCGTCTCTGCCACCGTCCCTGCGTTCACCGTCACGGCGGGACTCGCGGGACTTGTCGTCTTTCTTGTCATCAGAGGCAGGCGCTGCTTCCGGGGTGCTGCTGCCACCCAAAAGCTTTTTCAGCCAACCAAAGAATCCGCCTGTGTTTGCTGGTGCAGCCACTGGCGCTGCCACCGGGGCCGCTGCAGCCTTGCGGGCAGGCTTGGCTGCAGCAGCAGGGGCTTCAGGCTTGACCGGGGCAATGGGTGCGGGAGCGTCAGGCAGGACGCCTTTGATCACCGGAGTTTGCTTGTTGGTCGGTTCTTGTGAGCGACGTGTGACGGTGGTCGCATCTTCGATTTCTTCCGCCATTTTGTAGCTGGCTTCGATGCGGTCCAGGCGAGGGTCGTCGTGTTTCAGGCGCTCAAGCTTGTAGTGAGGTGTTTCCAAAGACTTGTTGGGCACCAGCAGAACATTGATGCGTTGCTGCAGCTCGATCTTGGCGATCTCGGAGCGCTTCTCGTTCAGCAAGAACGAGGCAACCTCAACCGGCACTTGGGCGTGTACGGCTGCGCTGTTGTCCTTCATGGACTCTTCTTGGATGATGCGCAAAATCTGCAATGCCGAGCTTTCGGTGTCGCGGATGTGGCCTGCACCGCCACAACGAGGGCAAGGAATGGAGGCACCTTCTGACAGGGCTGGTTTCAGGCGTTGGCGGCTCATTTCCAAGAGGCCAAACTTGCTGATGGTGCCAAATTGCACGCGGGCTCGGTCTTGCCGCAGCGCATCGCGCAGGCGGTTTTCAACTTCACGGCGGTTCTTTGACTCTTCCATGTCAATGAAGTCGATCACGATCAGGCCACCTAAATCGCGCAGGCGCATCTGGCGCGCCACTTCGTCAGCGGCCTCCAGGTTGGTGCGGGTAGCGGTTTCTTCGATGTCGCCACCCTTGATGGCGCGTGCCGAGTTCACATCCACCGAAACCAGCGCTTCGGTGTGGTCAATCACAATGGCCCCGCCCGAAGGCAGTTGCACGGTACGGGCATAAGCCGATTCAATCTGGTGTTCGATCTGGAAGCGACTGAACAGCGGTGCGTCATCCCGGTAGCGTTTCACGCGGTTGGCAAATTCAGGCATGACGTGGCTCATGAACTGTTGAGCCTGGTCGTAAATGTCATCGGTGTCGATCAGGATGTCGCCGATGTCATTGTTGAAGTAATCGCGAATGGCGCGGATCACCAAACTGGATTCTTGGTAAATCAGGAAGGCCCCTTTGCCGCCTTTGGATGCGCCGTCAATGGCCGTCCAGAGTTTCAGCAAGTAGTTCAAGTCCCATTGGAGTTCGGGGGCAGAGCGCCCTATACCGGCGGTACGGGCAATGATGGACATGCCTTTTGGATATTCCAATTGGTCCATGGCTTCTTTGAGCTCGGCCCGGTCATCTCCCTCTATGCGGCGACTGACGCCACCGCCACGGGGGTTGTTGGGCATGAGCACCACATACCGACCCGCCAAGCTGACGAAAGTGGTCAGGGCCGCACCTTTGTTGCCGCGCTCTTCTTTTTCCACCTGCACCAACAGGGATTGGCCTTCTTTGATGACATCCTGGATGCGGGCCTGGCTAACAGACACGCCTTCAGCAAAATACTGGCGGGATATTTCCTTAAAGGGCAGGAAGCCGTGGCGGTCTTCACCGTAGTCCACGAAGCAGGCCTCAAGGGAGGGCTCGACACGGGTGACTACCGCTTGGTAGATGTTGCCCTTGCGCTGTTCGCGGCCTTCAATTTCGATTTCGTAGTCGAGGAGTTTTTGTCCATCGACGATGGCCAGGCGGCGCTCTTCAGCTTGCGTGGCGTTGATAAGCATCCGTTTCATGATGCGTTCCTTTTCTTGTCAGCGTTGGTCCCGTGCAGAAAATGTCTGCAGACCGGGGCCTGTTTACACAACCGGCTCTGGGTTCCTGGGAACCTTGGAGCCTCCGTTGCCGGAGCTGACGCCTGAAACGAATGGAATTGCCGAGTTTGAACTTCATTCAGCTGCGCGTGAGCACAGGAATGGGGATCATGGCGCGTGGATGGGGCGAGGTCATAGGTGTGCAAAAATTTGTCCACTGCCGGGGGCTTCCCCCGGTGTCCAAGACAAACTGACGGGCACAGGGCGTGACTGGGTTAAGTGGCTTCGTGAGCCACTCCAACCACATCAGCAAAGTTCCGAACAACACAACCATCTCGCTTTGATCCGTTCAACAGCCGGTTGGGCTATTGAACTTGGGGTATTCCGTATCTGGGTTTCTGGGCGTCGGCCCAATCTCCGGGGCGTTTTGCCACTGTCGGCGCTGGCCTTCAGTCTGCAAATCGTGCCGGGAGTGGCATCGACCATCTGGATTGGCGCGGTGGTGGTGGACTAAACTCCTGCCTTCAGGAATTCATTTCCATTTGAATCAACCACTTACAGCCAATTGCCAGTGAATCACATTATAGGGGTCCAAACCGCTACTGCAGCGCCCGAAGTTAAATGGTTATTGGTGGACGAGGAGTCTTCTGGGCAGCGTTTGGATAACTTTTTACTGCGTCATTTGAAGGGTGTGCCTAAAACACACGTTTATCGCATCATCCGCAGCGGAGAAGTGCGCGTTAACAAAGGTCGGGCATCGGCTGATACAAGGGTCAATACTGGGGATCAAGTCCGTTTGCCGCCCGTGCGCATCTCTGAAAGGGTGGCCGAAAAGGCTGCTCGGCCTGCGCCGGGTCGTGAATTCCCGATACTGCTGGAGGACGATAGCCTCATGGCCATCGACAAGCCTTCCGGGGTGGCAGTTCATGGGGGCTCTGGTGTGAGTTTTGGGGTCATTGAGCAATTGCGCCAAGCCCGCCCCGAGGCCAAATTGCTGGAATTGGTGCACCGATTGGACCGGGATACCAGTGGCATCTTGCTGGTGGCCAAAAAGCGCAGCGCTTTGAAGCATTTGCAAGATCAGTTTCGGGAGCGCGAGACAGGTAAAACCTATTTGGCCTTGGTCAAGGGAGATTGGCCTGCCAAACTGAAGGTCATCGACCTGCCATTGCACAAGTTTTTATTGCCGGATGGCGAGCGACGTGTGCGAGTGACCACCCCCGAAGACCCGGAGGGCATGCGATCCATCACCTTGGTCAAGGTGTCTCGCCGGTTACAGGGGGCGACCCTGCTGGAAGTGACCATTAAAACCGGACGGACCCACCAGATCAGGGTGCATTTGTCAGCGCAAGGGTTCCCAATTGCCGGTGACGACAAATACGGTGACTTTGATTGGAACCGCCAACTCTTGAAACCCGACGCCAAGCCCGGCTTGAAACGCATGTTTTTGCATGCCTGGCGCTTACAGTTTAATCACCCGGTGACCGCGCAGCGTGTGGAGCTGCTAGCCGATTTACCCGCCGATTTGAAAGCCTACGTAGAACATGACCGCCTCAAGACCCCGCCAGTTTGACTTGATTGCCTTCGATTGGGATGGCACTTTATTTGACTCCACGGCCCTCATTACCCGTTGCATTCAACGCGCCGTGGTGGATGTGGGCGGGGCGGAGCCCAGTCGTGAGGCAGCTTCTTATGTGATCGGTATGGCTTTGATGCCCGCACTGGCCCATGCCGCACCGGATGTGCCGAAAGAAAAATACCCGGCCTTGGGGGAACGTTACCGCCACCACTACATGGCCCACCAAAACGACATCAGTTTGTTTGACGGCGTGCTGGCCATGCTGGACGACCTGAAATCCCGGCATCACTGGTTGACCGTGGCCACTGGCAAAAGTCGACACGGACTGAATGAATCTCTGCAAGCGGTGGAACTGCGCCACCGTTTTGACGGCTCACGCACGGCCGACGAGACTGCTGGCAAGCCGCACCCCTTGATGTTGCAAGAGTTGATGCGCGAATTTGGGGCAGAGCCTGACCGGACCTTGATGATTGGGGACACCACACACGATCTGCAAATGGCTTTGAACGCTGGTTGTGCCAGCGTAGGGGTGAGTTACGGAGCACATGCACCCGACGATTTTCATGCCCTCAACCCGCGGCATGTGGCACACAGCGTGCGTGAATTGCACGACTGGTTGCTGCTCAACGCTTGAAAGGGGGGCGCATGTCGTCATTGATCCCTTTATGCAATAGCAACGATTTGGTCAACGGCGGCCGTGCTGTGCCCTTTGACATTGTCTATGCGGGTCAGACTTGTCGCGCATTTGCCATCAGGTACCAAGGTCAGGTGCATGCTTACCTGAACCGCTGCACCCATGTGGCGATGGAGATGGATTACCAGCCGGACCGATTTTTTGATGCCAGCGGGAGTTGGCTGATGTGCGCCACACACGGTGCCAATTACCAACCCGACACGGGCGCTTGTGCCGGTGGCCCCTGTCGCGGAGGGCTGGTGAAAATAGACTTGTCAGAGCAAGGCGGCGTGGTTCGCTGGCATACTGCCTACAACTTAAAACCCCTTGAATTTTGACCATGCAAGACCCACAGGACGCTTTGTCCGCCCCGGCCACTCCCTCTGCTTCGAATACGCCTGACGTACAAACTGCGGGCTGGGAGCGTCAAACCTTGGAACAATTGGCCTTTGCCAACCTGAATGAGCAGAGGACGGCCCGTCGTTGGAAAGTGGGTTTGCGGTTGGCTTGGTTGTTGTTGATTGCGGTCGTGTTTTGGCAACTGTTCAGCTACAACTCACCCACCAGCCACCCCAGCATGCCGCACACGGCGATGGTTTCCATTGTGGGAGAGATCGGTTCGGAAACCCCCGCCAGCGCAGAAAATGTCATGTCTTCTATGCGCCTTGCCCTTGAGGATTCTGGCTCTCAGGCTTTGGTTTTGCTCATCAACTCACCTGGCGGGAGCCCGGTTCAGGCGGGTCTGATCAACGATGAAATCACGCGTTTGCGTGCTTTGCACAACAAGCCTATTTACGCAGTGGTGGAAGAGTCTTGCGCCTCGGCTGCCTATTACATTGCAGCAGCGGCTGACCGCATTTATGTGGACAAGGCCAGCATCGTGGGCAGTATTGGCGTGCTGATGGATGGTTTTGGGTTCACCGGGTTGATGGAGAAACTCGGCGTTGAGCGTCGACTGATGACAGCTGGCGCGAATAAAGGCTTTCTGGACCCCTTCAGCCCTCAAACTGACCCTCAACGCAAGCACGCCCAGGCCATGTTGGATCAAATTCACAACCAGTTCATTGAAGTGGTTAAAAAAGGTCGGGGTGATCGTTTGAAAGAAACCCCCGAGATGTTCAGTGGCTTGTTTTGGAGCGGTCAACAAGCCGTTGATTTGGGCTTGGCCGACAGTCTGGGCAGCCTCGATGTTGTCGCTCGTGATGTGGTCAAAGCGCCGGATGTCGTTGATTACACCCAACGTGAAAATGTGGCCGAGCGACTGGTCAAGCGCTTCGGTGCTGCAGTGGGTGAGGGCTCTGTGCGCGCCCTGCGCACCGGAACAGGTTTGCGCTAAGCAGATTCAGGGGCCGATGGCGTAAACCGCCGGGGTATGTCCATCGGGGCCTTTTAGGCCCCTTTTCCATTGGGCGATGGTGTGGCTTTGAATGCTGGCAGAGGGCAAGGTCAGGCCGCTGGCGATGGCCAGTCGGGTGTTGGCCTGCAGACTTTGCAGCAAACCCGACAGCATGGCGGCGTTGCGGTAGGGCGTTTCGATCCACAACTGGGTTTGTCCCGTTTTGAGGGCTAGGGATTCAAGTTGTTTGAGTCTTGCAGCGCGTTCTGCTGCGTCTTGCGGCAAATAGCCCACAAAAGCGAAGTTCTGACCGTTTAGCCCGCTGGCTGCCAAGGCCAACAGCAAAGAGACTGGCCCAATCAGAGGCACTACTTTCAAGCCCAAATCGTGTGCCGCGCGAACCACCGAGCTGCCGGGATCGGCCACAGCAGGCATGCCCGCTTCGCTGACCAGTCCGACATCATGACCCTGTAAAGCGGCCGCCAGCAAGGGTTTGCCATCAAAGCCGGACTGGTGGTCGCCTTTTTTATGCACATGTCTTGGTAATTCGGTGATGCTTTGTTCAGGCAAGGCAGCGATCAAGGGGTGGCTTTCGCTCACCCGTTTCAAAAAAGCCCGGGTGGTTTTGGCGTTTTCGCACACCCAATGCTGAATTTGTGCGGCGGTTGCCAGAGTTGCCTCGGGCAAAACATGGGCGATGGGTGCTTGTTCGTTGCAGCCAAAGTCTAGGGGGGTTGGCACCAGAAAAAGACGGCCTTTATTCTGCGCGGTTTGGGGCGATGAACTCACAGCAGTTTCACTCCTGCTTGGCGCAGCAACCGTGCCGTACGGATCAGGGGAAGCCCGACCAGGGCGGTCGGATCGTCATTGTCAATGGATTCCAACAGCGCAATACCCAAACCTTCACTTTTGGCGCTGCCAGCACAATCGTAGGGCTTTTCTGCTTGCAAATAAGACTCTATTTCTTCGTCGCTCAGGTCTCGGAAAACCACCTTTACCTCAGCCAGGTCGACTTTTTCAAAGCCTGTGGCCAAGCAAACCACGGCCAAAGCCGTCTGAAAAACCACGGTTTGGCCACGCATTTGGCGCAATTGCTGCACCGCGCGGGCGTGTTCGCCCGGTTTGCCCAGGGGCTGACCCGCCAAGTCGGCCACTTGGTCTGAGCCAATGACCACGGATTCCGGATGCATGGCCGCAACTGCCTGGGCTTTAGCCAAAGCCAGGCGCAAGGCTAAATTCCGGGGACTTTCACCAGTTAGGGGTGTTTCGTCGACTTGGGGCGCAGTGACCTCAAAAGGGATACGCAAGCGCTCCAGCAATTCTTTGCGGTATCGCGAAGTTGAGCCCAACACCACCTTTCGAGGGTTTGAACTGGGGGCGTTGGCAGATGGATAAGTCGTGGTCAAAGCGAAAACCCTGGATGAAATTCAGATGGGTGATTCTCTTACACTGCACCCATGGAAAAAAAATTGGACCCCAAACACCTCGATTTGCTTTCATTCGCCCGCGATGCCGTCAGTCTGCAAGGGGAGGGTTTCTTGACCGATTGGCCACGATTGGCCGATGAGCAATTCAGCAAAGACATTTCGGCTGGCGCTGTGTTTTGGCATTTGCAAGGCAGAACTGTGCCTCAAACAGGTGCTGCGGATCAAATTTGGCTCGATTTGCGGGCATCGGTGAAGTTGCCGCTTCAATGTCAGCGTTGTTTAACGCCTGTATTGGAAACCGTGGAAGCCGAAAGGTCCTTCCGTTTTGTGGCCGATGAAGCCACTGCCGCAGCCCTTGATGACGAGGCTGAAGAGGATATTTTGGTCATTAGTCGTGACTTTGATGCTTTGGCGTTGGTTGAGGATGAGCTGATTTTGTCTCTGCCATTGGTGCCTTTGCACGCCATTTGCCCCGAAAAAGTGCCCATGTCGGCTGCCGATCCCGAGTTTGAGGAGGCGGCTGAGCGCCCCAATCCTTTTGGAATTTTGGCAAGCCTCAAGAAAGGGCCTCATTCTTAAGCCGTCATGGGTGCCTTTTCAAGGCCCTTGGCTTAGGCTATAATTGCTGGCTTCGCCCGGTCAAACCGGGAGACATTATCTTTAACCAGACGCTGCGTCTTGATTTGCGCGGCCTCCAAGCTTCCAAGGAGCCATCATGGCTGTTCAGCAAAACAAAAAGTCACCTTCCAAGCGTGGCATGCACCGTTCACACAATGCCCTGAACGTGCCCGGCATCGCAGTCGAGCCCACCACTGGCGAAACTCACTTGCGTCACCACATCAGCCCCAATGGCTTTTACCGTGGCCGTCAGGTGCTGAAAAACAAATCGGAAGCTTGATCGGCGTCAGCCCTCAAGCCTCAATAGGCCCGGCGCTACTTTCTCAGTAGCCTCGGGCTTTTGTTTTTTTGGTTCTGAATTTTTTGCACCGAATTGCGATCAAGGACTTCATGACATCGCCTACCTCGATCACTCTGGCTGTCGATTGCATGGGCGGCGACTACGGTCCCCGCGTCACTCTGGCGGCTTGTCGCCGATTTTTGGCTGCTCACCCCGATGCCCATTTGTTGTTGGTGGGTCGAGCAGAAGCCCTGTCTGGTTTTAACGACCCCCGGGCCGAGGTCGTTGTGGCCACCGAAATGGTCGAAATGGACGACTCTCTGGAAGTAGCGCTTCGAAAGAAAAAAGACTCCTCCATGCGCGTTTGCATTGAGCAAGTGCGTGACGGCAAAGCTGCTGCTGCCATTTCTGCGGGCAATACGGGGGCCTTGATGGCGATTGCCCGGTATGTTTTGAAAACCATGGAAGGCATAGACCGCCCCGCCATCGCGGGTCAAATGCCCAATTTCAAGGGCGGCGGTACCACCATGCTGGATTTGGGTGCCAATGTTGACTGCTCGCCAGAGCATTTGTTGCAGTTCGCCGTCATGGGTTCTGCTTTGGTGTCTGTCTTGCAAAATAAAGACCAACCCACGGTAGGTTTGCTCAATATTGGTGAAGAGGCGATAAAGGGCAATGAAATCATCAAAAAAACCGGTGAACTGTTGCGATCTGCTTCCAGTGCGGGTGATTTGAATTTTTATGGCAACGTAGAAGGCAACGATATTTTTAAGGGTACGGTCGACATCGTGGTTTGTGATGGCTTTGTAGGCAATGTGGCACTCAAAGCCAGCGAGGGTCTGGCAACCATGATCAGTGGTTTTTTGCGAAATGAGTTTTCACGCAGTATCTTTACAAAAATTGCTGCCATCTTTGCTTATCCGGTGCTATCTGCTTTTAAACACCGCGTAGATCATCGTCGTTACAACGGTGCAGCCTTGCTGGGATTGCGTGGCCTCGTGTTCAAAAGCCATGGTTCAGCCGATGACGTGGCTTTTGAGACCGCCTTGAACCGGGCTTATGATGCGTCCAAAAATCAATTGCTGGAACGTGTTCGTGAGCGCATCGCCCATGCGGCCCCTTTGTTGATGGGCGCACAGGCTGATGCATCAGAACCCGCAGCGACACCCTTATGAGAATTTATTCGCGAATTATCGGCACAGGCAGTTATCTGCCGGAAAACCGCCTGACCAACGCCGACTTGGCCGCTGAATTGGCGCTTCAAGGGGTTGAAACTTCGGACGATTGGATCGTTGAGCGCACGGGAATCCGAGCCCGCTACTTTGCCGCAGACGATCAGGGCTGCAGTGATTTGGCCACCGAAGCCGCCCGCAAAGCCCTGCAAGCTGCGGGATTGATGGCCGACGACATCGATTTGATCGTGGTTGGGACATCCACACCCGACATGGTTTTTCCTTCGGTTGCCACCATGGTCCAGCACAAACTCGGCACTTCAGGTTGCCCTGCTTTTGATGTGCAGGCCGTTTGCAGTGGTTTTATTTACGCCATGACCGTTGCCGATGCCATGATTCAGTCAGGCACTGTCAAGCGTGCACTGGTGATCGGGGCCGAGGTGTTCAGCCGGATACTTGATTTCAATGACCGCACCACCTGTGTGTTATTTGGCGATGGCGCTGGTGCTGTTGTGCTGGAAGCCTCGGATCAGCCGGGCATTTTGGCCACCGATTTGCATGCCGATGGCAAATACAAGGACATTCTGTGCGTGCCGGGCCATGTAAATCGCGGCGGAATTTTGGGCGATCCGGTACTCAAAATGGATGGACAAGCCGTGTTCAAACTGGCTGTGGGTGTACTCGAAGAAACAGCACGCGCCAGTTTGGCCAAGGCTAATTTGACCGATGCAGACATTGATTGGCTGATTCCGCATCAAGCCAACATCCGGATCATGCAAAGCACCGCCAGAAAGCTCAAGCTGCCTGCTGACAAGGTGGTGGTGACTGTTGACCAACACGGCAACACTTCGGCCGCTTCGATTCCGCTGGCGCTGGATGTGGCGGTGCGCGACGGCCGAATTCAACGCGGACAGACGCTCATGCTTGAGGGCGTTGGCGGGGGATTCACTTGGGGTTCTGTCTTGTTGCGCTATTGATTAGGTAGCCGCTCAACGCTGCGCGGCAAGCTGATCTGATTTCTCATTGAATCAAACTTGCAAACTTGAAAACTTGCTTATGACCACATTTGCTTTTGTCTTTCCTGGCCAAGGGTCCCAATCCGTTGGCATGCTTGACGCTTGGGGTGACCACCCGGCGGTGCGCGATACGCTCAAAGAAGCCTCTGACGCGCTGGGCGAAGATGTTGCCAAACTTATCCACGAGGGCCCAAAAGAAGCTTTGGCCATGACCACCAACACCCAGCCTGTGATGTTGGTCTCTTCTGTGGCGGCCTACCGTGCCTGGCTGGCTGAAGGGGGGCGTGCCCCCTCCTTGGTGGCAGGGCATTCACTCGGCGAATACACTGCATTGGTTGCCTCGGGGGTCCTGACATTGGCGCAAGCCGCGCCCTTGGTGCGTTTGCGTGCCGCTGCCATGCAAGAGGCAGTTCCGGTGGGCGTGGGGGCCATGGCCGCCATCTTGGGCTTGGATTCAGCGAAAGTGATGGCGGGGTGCCAAGAGGCACAAGCCACCTTTCCAGCTGGAAGCGCCGAGGTGGTGGAGGCCGTCAATTTCAATGACGCAGCCCAAACCGTGATCGCTGGCAGCAAAGCCGCAGTCGACAAAGCCTGTGAAGTCCTTAAAGGGATGGGGGCCAAACGTGCGCTTTTGCTGCCTGTGTCCGCGCCGTTTCATTCCAGCTTGATGAAACCGGCAGCCGAAAAACTGCGCGAAAAATTGGTCTCATTGACTTTGGGTGCGCCCAATATTCCAGTGCTCAACAACATTGATGTCGCTGTTGAAACGGAGGCTGGCCGCATACGTGATGCCCTCTACCGCCAGGCTTTTGGCCCCGTTCGCTGGTTTGAGTGCGTGCAAGCCATCAAGGCTCGCGGCATGAGCACGGTGGTCGAATGTGGTCCCGGCAAGGTTTTGGCGGGCATGACCAAGCGCATTGATGCCGAAATGACGGGGCTGGCGCTCTATGACCCTGCCACTTTGGCCGAGGCAAAAGGAATCTTGGCATGACAGAAATTCAAAAATCGGAAATGAAAACAGTGGCACTGGTCACAGGCGCATCCCGAGGCATTGGTGCATCCATTGCTTTGCGACTCGCCCAACAAGGTTTTCAGGTCATTGGCACAGCCACCAGCGACGAGGGCGCAGCCAAAATCAGCCAAGCCCTGTCTGGCTTTGCGGGTTGTCGTGGTGCCAATTTGAACGTCAATGATGCCGCTGCAGCCGAGGCTTTGATTGAGGCCATCTTGAAAGAACATGGCGGCTTGCATGTGTTGGTGAACAATGCCGGCATCACGCGCGATACGCTGGCCATGCGCATGAAAGACGATGACTGGGACGCTGTTTTGGACACCAACCTGAAAGCGGTGTTTCGCATGAGCCGAGCGGTCATCCGCCCCATGATGAAACAGCGTTATGGACGGATCATCAACATCACCAGTGTGGTGGGGGCCTCCGGTAACCCCGGTCAAGCCAACTATGCGGCGGCTAAAGCTGGCGTTGCGGGCATGACCCGAGCCCTGGCCCGGGAGTTGGGTAGTCGCAACATCACGGTCAACTGCATCGCCCCGGGTTTCATAGAAACCGACATGACAGCCAGCTTGCCTGAAGAGCAGCATAAAGCACTCTTGAGCCAGATTCCATTGGGACATTTGGGTCAACCTGATGACATTGCACACGCCGTTGTCTACCTTTCTGGAGCTCAAGCAGCTTATGTCACGGGTCAGGAATTACATGTCAACGGCGGCATGTTCATGGCCTGATTTCTGAAACCCCGTCCAGACAGGTAAAATCTCCATTTTTCACAACCCTCAGAGGGACCCCATGAGCGATATCGAAGCACGTGTCAAGAAAATCATTGCTGAACAACTTGGCGTTGAAGAGTCACAAGTTACCAACGAAAAAGCCTTTGTGGCCGACTTGGGTGCTGACTCCCTGGACACGGTGGAACTGGTGATGGCACTCGAAGACGAGTTCGGCATCGAAATTCCTGACGAAGACGCAGAAAAAATCACCACGGTGCAAGCTGCGATCGACTACGCCCAAAGCAAGAAGGCCTGATCGACGATGACCCGGCGCCGCGTTGTTGTCACGGGTTTGGGATGCATCAGCCCCGTGGGCAACACGGTTGCCGATGCATGGTCAAACTTGATTGCCGGTCAATCCGGCGTTGGTCTTATTACCCGTTTTGATGCTTCAGCCATGTCCGCACGGATCGCGGGTGAAGTCAAAAACTTTGACATAGATGCCTACATCTCTGCCAAAGAAGCCAGAACGATGGACCGATTCATCCACTATGGCATTGCTGCTGCCGCCCAAGCGATTCAAGACTCCGGCTTGCCTACGGGTGAGGCCATGGGTGAAGAAGAGGCTTGCCGCACAGGTGTGGTCATTGGTTCGGGGATTGGTGGCTTGCCACTGATCGAAGAAACCCAAATAGAGTACGCCTCGCGGGGTGCGCGCCGGATTTCCCCGTTTTTCGTGCCTGCCTCAATCATCAACATGATTTCTGGCCATGTCTCGATGCGCAACGGATTCAAGGGCCCCAACCTGGCCGTGGTCACGGCATGTACCACCGGATTGCACAGCATTGGAGAAGCCGGTCGTTTGATCGAATACGGCGATGCCGATGTCATGGTGGCTGGTGGTTCTGAAGGGACTGTCTCCCCATTGGGTGTGGGTGGCTTTGCTGCCATGCGCGCCTTGTCAACCCGCAACGATGACCCTGCTTCCGCTTCCCGACCTTGGGACAAGGACCGTGATGGCTTTGTGCTCGGTGAAGGGGCTGGCGTGATGGTGCTCGAGGAATATGAACACGCCAAAGCCCGGGGGGCCCGGATCTATGCCGAATTGTCCGGTTATGGCATGAGCGCCGATGCGGGCCACATGACGGCGCCCAGCATGGACGGTCCGCGCAGAGCCATGGTCAATGCCATGCGCAATGCCGGGGTCAATGCCGACCAGATCAATTACTTGAATGCGCATGGCACCTCAACACCGTTAGGTGACATCAATGAAACCAATGCCATCAAGGCGGCATTGGGCGCACACGCTTACAACACCGTGGTCAGCTCCACCAAGTCCATGACAGGTCATCTTTTGGGTGGCGCTGGCGGCATAGAGAGCGTTTTCACCGTGCTGGCCTTGCACCATCAGAAAGTGCCGCCCACCATTAATCTGCACAATCCCGATCCCGAATGTGACCTGGATTACTGCGCCAATACGGCACGCGACTTGAAAATCGACGTGGCCCTCAAAAACAATTTTGGTTTTGGGGGGACCAACGGCTCCCTGATCTTCAAACGCATCTGAAGCCGTTCGGCATCATGAACAACGCCCCGCCTGTGGTTTTCCCGGTGGGGCGTTTTGTTTGGGGACCCTGGATTTTGTTGCTTTTGGCTTTCGGCGGGGCGATGGGCTTGTTGTTTTGGCAAATGCAGGCTCACAACGATTCCATACTTTGGGTCTGGACTGTTTGGTGCTGTTGTGCCTTGGCCGCTCTTTTTGCGTGGCGCAGAGAGCGCCTGACGACTGGGCGTCTTGTTTGGAGCGGTGATACTTGGTGGTGGCGTGATGCTGAAGGGCGGGAATTTGAAATTCAAATTCAGGTGCTCGCAGATTTCGGCACAGCGTTGTGGGTCGGTTTTCGGACAATGCCTGCATCTGCGGGATTCAAAACACGGTTTGCCTGGATGGACAGCCGGGAAATGCCAGCGCTGTGGCACGGCTTTCGATGCGCGGTATATTCGCGTCCGATTAAAAAGCATAAAAATCTGGGTTCTGAACGGGTTGGGGATTGATGGCTTGAAGCCTGTGTTTCCGACTCCATATCCGTGAACAGAGAAATGCATTCAAAAGCCCAAGGAGGCCCGTGTGTTCAAAGTTAAGTATCAAAAAAGTGCAGCCATTGTCTTGATTGCCGCAGGTTTATTCAGCGGGTTTGGTTTTGGACTGACCAGTTCAGCCCTGGCTCAAGGGCAGGCCAGCGCGGTTCGGGGTTTACCGGATTTCACCGAATTGGTGGAGCAAGTGGGGCCCTCGGTGGTGAATATCCGGACGCTGGAGAAAGTTCGCCCAAATGAAGGTGGCCCCAGCGGGACTGACGAAGAAATGCAGGAGTTGTTTCGGCGCTTCTTCGGCGTTCCCATTCCCAATGCGCCGCGCTCTGCTCCCCGACAAAACAGGCCGCAAGAAGAGGCTCAGCCCAGGGGTGTGGGTTCAGGCTTCATCTTAAGTGCGGATGGGTTCATCATGACCAATGCACACGTCGTTGAGGGGGCGGATGAGGTGTTGGTGACATTGACCGACAAACGCGAATTCAAAGCGCGGATTGTCGGTGCTGACAAGCGCACCGATGTTGCCGTGGTCAAAATTCAGGCCACGGGTCTGCCCTCGGTCAAAGTCGGCGATGTGAGCCGACTGCGCGTGGGTGAATGGGTCATGGCCATTGGTTCGCCGTTTGGCCTTGAGAACACGGTCACGGCCGGCATTGTCAGTGCCAAACAGCGTGATACAGGTGATTTTTTGCCTTTTAT
>CAMDXR010000009.1 GCA_945877725.1 Limnohabitans sp. Rim8 | reverse complement strand
GCATGCCTTCAGCAATTGTTGTTCTAAGGAGAGGTAGGCCTGCAGGGAGAGTGATGGGCCATCTTGGGAAAGTCGCTTGATGGCGGCAAGCGACGCTGGCGCCGAGCCGCAAAGCCTGACCACCAAGGCCTGCGCGGCGGCATTCAATTCGGCGGCGGGAAACACCTGGTCCACCGCGCCTGCAGCCAGACAGCGCTGCGCATCGATAGCGTCGCTGAGCATGAGCCACTGCTGCGCACGCACCGCGCCCACGCGGCGGGCTAAGAAGTAGGAAGCACCCACGTCGGGCGAAAGGCCAATGGCTGCATAGCCGGTACGCAGCTTCATGGTGTCACTGGCCAGCACGAAGTCGCCGCACAAAGCCAAGCCCACACCAGCGCCGCCCACCGGGCCTCCTACCACGGTCACGATGGGGCAAGTAGCCTGAGCAAGCTTCAGATAACCGGGCAATAGTTGGTCCAGAATCTCGTCCACCAGGTCGTCGAGTCGGTCGCCAGCTTTAACGAATTCGCGAATATCACCCCCGGCGCAAAAAATGGCACCACGGGCTTCAATGACAATGACACGCGGCCGGTCACCGGTCACCTCGTTGATGGCGCGTACCAGCATGGGTGTACTCGATGACCCCAGAGCGTTGTTGTGCTCAGGCCGGTTGAGCACGATGCGGCCGACGCCCTGCGCGTCCACATGCCATTCGATACCGTTCATGATGTTCATGTTGCTTTCCCGGTTGTGTGAATTGCCCCAGCCAAGGATGTCTGTTAAGGAACTGCGAAAAGAGCGATTTAGCCCAGCCAACGCTTGCGTCGGCGATAGTGTTTGACTTCACGGTAGTTACGCCGCTCGCCGCTGGCCTGGCGTCCCAAGTAGAACTCTTGAATGTCTTCATTGGCCCGCAACTCCGAAGCCGTTCCTTCCAGCACCACGCGACCGTTTTCCAAGATATAGCCGTGGTCGGCGATCTCTAGGGCGGCCTGGGCGTGTTGTTCCACGATCAGCAGCGAAACGCCCTCAGCACGCAGTTTGTTGAGTAAACCAAAAATCTCACTCACCATCATGGGCGCCAGGCCCAGCGAAGGCTCGTCGATCATCAGCAGCTTAGGCCGGGCCATCATGGCGCGACCGATCAACAGCAGTTGCTGTTCTCCACCCGAGAGGTAGCCCGCCGTGCGGGTGCGCAGTTCGGCCAAGCGTGGAATGAAGCCGTAGACCCGCTCCAGCCCTTGCTTGACGTCGGCCAAGCGCGTAAGCCGGTGTCCGCCAACCACAAGGTTTTGCTCTGCCGTCATGTGGCGCAGCACCTTGCGGCCTTCTACAACATGCACCACGCCATCGGCCACCATCTGCTCGGCAGAGACGCCAGTGACGTCTTTTCCCAGCATGCGCACTTGGCCTGATGACACGCGGCCTTCCTCTACGTCGAGCATGCCCGAGATGGACTTGAGTGTGGTGCTCTTGCCGGCCCCATTGGGGCCGAGCAGCACCGTGCAGCCGCCAGAAGCCACCTCTAACGTGATGCCTTTCAGTGAAAGGATCACGTCGGCGTAGAGGACCTCGACGTTCTGAAGTGCGATGAGCGGTTCAGACACGACAGCGATCTCACCACTTGGCCAGCTTGGGAACCGGCACGCCCCTCGCCTGCATGGTCAGCTTGCCACCCACCACTTGGCCAATGTTGACGCGCGGGTCTTGAGTCGGGAAAGGGGCTTCTATCGAGAAATCAATGTCGCCCCCAGTGAATCCGTAAAATTCCTTGGCAGCAAAGTTTGTGTCGATCAGCGTGCTGTAGAGAATCTCGCCGGTGAGCTTAGAGCCGCCATGCTTCTTCGCTGCGACCTCCACCGCCCGCACCACGACCAGCGCCTGATTGATGCCGATGGTGGTCAGTGAGTGCCACGGACCCTTCATGCCGTACTTGGCGACCAGCATGTCGTAGAAGCGCTTGGGTTCGGTATCCTCATCCGTGGCGATCACGCTGCCGTGCACTTCGTAGTCACCCTCCATGGCGGAGATGCTGCCCAAAAGCCTTTGCAGCATTGCGGGCGAATTTTGCAGGCTGTAGGCGATCGGAATGTTCTTACCCAACGCCTGCATGGCGCGCTTGACCGCCACTGCCTGCTGAATGTTGGTGGGCACCAGCACCACTTCGGCTCCCGCGTTAAGCACGCGGCGCAGTTGCAGCGTCACGTCGGCCGGTTGGGGTTCGACGTAGACCATCTCGATCAGGTTCACTATCGCGGGGTTGGCCTTTGCGTAGGCTGTCACGCCCTTGCCCATGTCGGCAAACGTAGGCGATGCCTCGCTGGTGAACATGGCCACCTTCACCGGGCGTGTGCCACCGGCCTTGTTCTTTTGGAACCATTCAATAAAACCGGTCAACTCATGCACGAAGGTGGGCCGCGTGGCCAGTACCCACTGGTTGGGACGCCAGCCGAAACCGTTGGCTGCGGAGCCCAAAATCATGGGAACTTTGTCGGTAGGCAGACGCTGTTGCAGTGCGGCGGTATCGGGTCCACCGAGCGCGAGACCGATCACGGGCTTGGTCGCCAAAACGCCTGGCCACAGACTGGCGGTCTGTGCCGTGTCGTATCGCGTGTCGTAGGGCTTGAGATCGAGCTTGACGCCGAGCTTGGCACCGTGCTCGGCATTCCACCAATTGAATACGCCTTCACGCCCCGAACCCAGCATCGGCATGATCGCCGCAAAGGGACCCGAATAGTCTGACAAGGCCGGGACCTGGTACACCGTTTGCGCGGTGGCTGGTGTGGTGAACGGTGTGGCTATTCCCGCCACAATGGCGGCGCGGGCCGCCCAGATTTTCAAGGTTTTCATGTTGTCTCCTAGGTTGAAATATGAGCCGCCCCTCGGCGGTCAGTACGGGAACGGCCAGAGTCGGTAAGCCTTCTTGGTGATTTGCACGCGGTACATCACACCCTTGGGCTCAAAAAGAAGGAAAAGAATGATCACGGTGCCCAGCAACACATTCATGGCGGCGAACACAAAGTCTTGCCCCACAGCGGGCACCCATTCAATGACGTTCGGTCCCAGGCTGGTCACGCCCTCGCGGGCCAATTGGATCAGCACAGTGCCAATCAGCGCACCGACGATGGAGCCCAAGCCGCCGACGATCATCATGGCGATCATCCAGATGGCGTTGAAAAGCGTGAACTGCTCCACTGAGACATGTCGCAGTGCGACGACCCAGAGACCCCCCGCCACGCCGGCGTAGAACGCGCTGACAAGGAAGGCTCGGGCCTTGGTGGCCGCTACGGGAATGCCCATCATCCCTGCTGCCACATCGTCATCTCGTACCGCCTCGAAGCTGCGGCCGTGGCGCGAGCGCACGATGCCAAAGGCCCCAAAAGTCATCACCACCAGCACCACGAACGAAAACCAGTAAATGGCACGGTCGCTGTGCAGGGAAATGCCGAAAACTGATACCGATTCAACGTGCACGCCACCGGCACCACCCAGCCACGACGGGGGCAAGTTGAGCACCAAAAAGTGAAACAATGCCTGCGCAGCAATGGTGGTAAGTGCCAAATAAAAGCCCTTGATTCGCGCGGCCGTGAGGCCGAACATCACGCCAAAGAGCGAAGCGCCGGCACCACCAATGAGCAGGGCAGCCACCGCGTTCCAGCCCGTCGCCATTGCCAGCGCCGCGCCATAAGCTCCCACGCCCATGAAGGCGGACTGTCCCAAGTTGATCTGGCCGGCATAGCCGGTGCAGATTTGCAGGCCAATGACGGCCACCGCAGTGATAAAGGTGGCGTAGCCGATGCTGATCCAGCGCTCAGAGGCCCACCAGGGCAGTGTGGCCAGCACCAGCAGCAGCGCCAGCAGACAGGCCCATTGCGCACGCGTGCGAACCAGTGAACGGTCGCCAGCGTGGTCGGTAAAGAAGATGCCGGACGGGTCCATCACACACGCTCCACATGACGCCAGCCGAACAGACCCGTGGGACGCACCAGCAGGATCAGCAGCATGAAAACAAAGGGCACGATGGACGAGGCAGAGCCGCCAATCGCAGGGTCAACATAGGCGGCCACCAGGGCCTGCACAATGCCAACAATGGCACCTGCGAGGACCAACCCCCCAATCGATTCAAGGCCTGCCAGCAGCGCTACCGGCAATGCGGCGAGCGCGACGTCAGCGCTCTGCACCGTCAGTGAACGACCGCTGAGCAGCACGATAGCGCCCGCCGTAGCGATGACCGAGCCCATCATCCACGCCAGCGTGACGGCGCGCTTCACCGAGATGCCGAGCGAAATAGCCGTGGTGGGCTCCTCGGCCACCGCAGTGAGTGTGAGTCCAGCACGCGTGTGATTGAAAAACCAAGACATGCCCACCGTGACCACCAGCGTGAGCATCGCGCCGATCACCAAAGAAGAGGGAAAGATCATGTCACCCACGATCAGGGGTGCGGGAGGCAGAATCGCCGGGAACTGGCGGTCCGCTGCGCCCCAAACGACCAGTACGATACCTCGAATCAGGATCACCAGGCCGATGGTAACCATCACCATCGAGAAAACCGATTCGCCGACCAAACGCTCAAAGAACAGACGTTCGATCAGCCAGCCGTAAACGATGGCGCAGATGAAGGCCAGCGGAATGCCCAGCCAGAGCGGCAGGTTGGCGCCGAGCGTGAGCGTCCACACGGCATAAGCGCCGAGCATCATGAGTTCGCCCTGCGCGAAGTTGAACACTTTGCTGGCGCGGTAGATGACCATGAACCCCAACGCCAAAAGGGCATAAATTTGACCTTGCAGGAATCCGTTCAGGATGTAGTTAAAAAAGTCGATCATGGCTTCTGGTCTCCGTTCCGCGCGGCAGGGGGCACGCGACCCGTGGTCACGTCCGCGCGCAGAATGCCTGCTCGGCCGTCTTGGTAGCGCACGGGAATTTCAATTGCCGTAGTGGTCTGATCGGCATACATCGCTTCTATGAGTACGCCATAGCGCTGCTCGATGAAGTCGCGCTTGAGCTTCCGGGTACGGGTTAATTCGCCCTCGTCGGCATCGAGTTCCTTGGGCAGGTTGACGAAATTCCGCAGGCGCGCCTGTTCGGGCAGGGCCCGGTTGACGAGGGCAATTTCCTTTGCTACCTGTGCCAGAACCTCGGGGCGTTGAGACAGATCGGTGAAGGTGGTAAAGGACACGCCGTGGTGCTCGGCCCAGCGGCCGAACACATCGCCGTCAATGTTGACCAAAGCGGTGACGTGTTCGCGCGTCGGGTCGCCCACCACCATCACCTCGCGGATGTAGGGCGAAAAGCGCAGACGCACTTCGATGAATTGCTTGGAGAAAAGGTGCCCGCTCTTCAGGCGGTTCATGTGCTCCACCCGGTCGTAGTAGATGAGTTCGTTTGCACTCGACCCCTGACCCACCGCGTCGCCGGTCTGGAACCAACCATCGTTCATCTTCTCCGCGCTTTTCTCGGGCTTGCCCCAGTAGCCGTCGAAACCTGCACCGCCGCGTATTTCAAGTCCTCCGTTGTCTGACAAGCGCCACTCCATAGGTGCGCCCCAGGGGCTGGACAAAGACACGGTCTCGCCAATGGTTTCGGCATTGACACGCGCACCCTGGTGCACCGTGATCAGGCCAAACTCGCTACAGCCGTAAATGTTACGCAGCATCACGCCCATGGCCGCGAAAAGACGAAAGATGTCGGGCGCCACTGCCGCGCCACCGGTGAAAGCAATGCCGGCGCGCTTCAGTCCAAGCTGTTCGCGCAGTGGCCGCAGCACAAGGGTGTCGGCTATCGGCAACAGGGCGCGCACCCACCAGGCGCGGGTCCGGGTGTCGAGCTGGTCGGCACGCGCCAGTCGGCCAATGTGAACACCCCAGTCCACCACCTTCTGCCGCCAGGGCGGTGCATCGAGCATGCGGGCATGCACGCGGGCGGCCAGGCTTTCCCACTGGCGCGGACCGAAGAAAACCAGCTCGCAAGCCAGCTCTCGGATCGCTTCTTGAATCTGGTCCGGGCGCTCTGCGAAATTCACACGCAGGGGCCGCATCAGTCCCATGGTCACGCCCACCCACTGTTCGGTGCTCCACGACAACGGAATGTAGGAGAGGTACTCGCAGCCTGTGGGCACCTGCAAAGTCTGCCCGATCAGCTCGGCGTTGTGCATCAGCGAGGCGTGTGTGGTGATCACGCCCTTGGGCAGCCCTGTGGTACCCGAGGTGTAGGACAGCACGGCAATGTCGCTGCTCTGGCCTAGCGCCACCTCGTGTTCGAACCACGCTTCGTCTGCCGGACCCACAGGATGGGCTAGGGCTTTCAGCGCGTCCCAGCCCAGCAGTCCGGTGTGCTTGTACGACCAGAGACCCCCCGACTCCCACCAAACCACGGTGTGCAGATTGTCGTGCCGGGCCATCAATGGCAGCACCTTGTCGACCTGTTCTTGGTCCTCCGCGAAAACGCAGACCGCCTGCGCGTCTTCGACCACGTAATTGACTTCACTCTCGGCTGCGTCGGGGTAGAGCGCAACGGCCTTGGCCCCCACGGCCATCGTGGCCCATTCGGCCCAATAGAGTTCGGGGCGGTTCTCGCTCAACAGCACCACGGTCTGGCCGCGTTGTACGCCACGGGCACGCAGGCCAAGCGCCAGTGCCCGCACTTCGTCGCGCACATCGGCCCAGCTGAATTCTTTCCAAACGCCTTCGCATTTGTAGCGTTGCGCCACCTCTTGGGGTCGGGTGGCTGCGTTGTGCACCAGCCATTGCGGCAGTGTCTGGGGCTTGTGTTCGCTCATTCGTGTGCTCCCAGGTAGGCGGAGATCACGTTCTCGTCTTCCTGAACGGCTTTAGGAGAAGCGTCGGCGATTTTTCGACCAAAGTTGAGCACGATCACGCGGTCGGCAATGTCCATCACCACGCCCATGTCGTGCTCCACCAACACCACCGGAATCTGGCGTGATTCGCGAATGTCCAAGATAAAACGGGCGAGGTCTTCTTTCTCTTCGCCGTTCATACCCGCCATGGGTTCATCCAGCAGCAGCATGCGTGGTTCCATGGCCAGGGCACGACCCAAGTCAACTCGCTTGCGCATCCCATAGCCCAGCGTGCCCACTGTGTGGTGGCGCAGGTGCTCCAATTCAAGGAAGTTCAGGATCTCTTCCGCCACAGTGCGGTGTGCCACCTCTTCGCGGTGCGTGAACGGGTAGTAGAAAAAGGCCTGGGTCAGCGTGCTCTTCATGTGCATGAAGCGGCCGGCCAAGATGTTGTCGAGCACGCTCATGTGCGGCAGCAGGTGCGTGCCCTGAAAAGTGCGTGCAAGACCAGCTTTGGCCACGCGGTGCACCGGCCAGTTGCCGATGTCCTGGCCCTCAAATCGCACAGAGCCCTTGCTAGGTCGGTAGAAGCCCGACAGCACATTGAGCAGCGAACTTTTGCCCGCGCCATTGGGGCCAATAAGGGCCACCAGTTCCTGATGCCCGATGTCCACTGAGATCTCGGACAGCGCGGTGACGCCACCGAACTTCAGCGTCAGGTCGCGGGCTTCTAACATTGCGGGGGAGTGCAGGGCTTCAGTCATGGGCGTGGGCCACTTGCAAGGGGGTGAAGCGGGGCGCGGCACGGGTGCGCCTCTCGCCCGTAGATGTCTGGGCGTACAGGCCGCGCGCCGTGTTGTGGGCATGGCTCGCAGCCTCGTCCAGCGACAGCACTGGGGCAAAGCAGGCGTCTGTGCCTTCAAGCAGTGCGCACCAGTGGGCGCGTGGCTGTGTGAGGAACAGGGCGCGCACGCGATCTTTCAGCACGGGCCAGGCAGCGTTGTCGAACTGTGCTGAAGGGTTCACGTCGGTGAATCCGAGCTTGTCGAGCAACAAGGCATAAAACTGCGGTTCAATGGCACCCAGCGTGACGAAACCGCCGTCCGCACAGCGGTACACGTCGTAGAACGGCGAGTCGTGGAACACGCTCGGGGCCGGACCGCCCAAACCGCCAGTAGCCGATACCCATTGCGCCAGCCCGCCGAGCATGGCCACCACATCGACGATGGCCGCGTCGACCACACAGCCCTGGCCGCTTTGGCGAGCCTGCAGCACACCGCTCGCGATGCCCAGTGCCAGGCCGAGTGCGCCGGTGGCGTCACCCAACACGGTGGGCGGTGAAACCGGCAACTGCCCGTGTACCGCTGACAATGAGAGCATGCCGCTGAGCGCAACATAGTTGATGTCATGCCCTGCCGCTTGCGACAGCGGCCCCTGCTGGCCCCAGCCCGTCATGCGGCCGTAGACCAGTTTGGGGTTCACGGCCGCGCATTCGGCAGGGCCTAGGCCTAAGCGCTCCATCACACCGGGCCGGTTGCCTTCAATCAGTGCGTCGCTCTGCGCCACCCGCTCCAGCGCGCGCTTCACATCGTCGGCATTCTTCAGGTTGAGTTCGACGAGATGCTTACCTTCGCGAAACGGTGGCTGCGCGCCACCCGAGAGGCGGTCCACTACAGCCGAGGTGCCCGGGCGCGCCACCACCGTGACGTGCGCACCCAGATCGGCCAAGATGCGGCCGCACAGCGGCCCGGGGCCGATGCCCTCAAATTCGATCACGTTCAAGTGATTCAAGGGCTTCATCAGGCCACCACCTTGCGCGCGATCAAGTCTTTCATGATCTCGTTGGTGCCGCCGTAGATGCGTTGCACGCGTGAGTCGGCATACAAGCGGGCGATGGGGTATTCGGCCATGTAGCCATAGCCGCCGAACAACTGCAGGCACTCGTCGGTCACCTTGCACTGCTGCTCCGTGCACCACCACTTGGCCATGTAGGCGGCTTCGTTGTCCAGCGTCCCGTCGAGCTGTCGCTGAATGCAGTCGTTCACGAAGCTGCGCACCACATGCGCCAGCGTGGCACATTCGGCGAGCTTGAAACGTGTGTTCTGAAAGTCAGACAGGGATTGGCCGAAGGCCTTTCGGTTCTTGGTGTACTCCACCGTCAGCTCTACCGCACGCTCAATCACGGCCGCCGCTGGCACGGCGAGCAGCAGGCGTTCGAAGGTGAGCTGGCTCATGATCTGCACAAAACCCTGGCCCTCTACACCGCCCAACAGGTGCGATGCTGGCACTCGGACGCCGTCGAACGACAGCTCCGCCGTGTCGGAGGCGTGCTGGCCGAGTTTTTCCAGCCGTCGACCAACGCTGAAACCCGGCAGGTTTTCGGTTTCGAGCACCAACAGCGACACGCCCTTTGCACCGGCCTCACCGGTGCGTACCACGACCACCAGCAAGTTGCAGGTGAAGCCATTGGTGATGAAGGTTTTGGCACCGTCAACGATGTAGTGATCGCCGTCAAGCCGCGCTCGCGTATGGATGGCCTTGAGATCAGAGCCCGCGCCGGGTTCGGTCATTGCGATGCCCGCAAGCATCTCACCGCTGACCAGTCGCGGCAGCCAGCGCTGCTTCTGTTCTTCGGTGCCGTAGTCAAGAATATAGTGCGCAACGATGGAATGCACAGCCGTGTTGGCCGGCACCTCCAGCTTGGCGAGTTCGTCTTGCACCACCAGTTGGTAGGCTAAAGAGGCACCCGGGCCGCCGTAGGCCTCCGGCATTTCGGGCAGCAGGAAACCGAGATCGCCCAGCGCACTCCAGGTCTCGCGGGGAATAAAGCCCTGACGACGCCAGGTGTCCAGGTGCGGCACCAGATTGTCAGACGCGCAGCGGCGGACCTGCTCTCTGAAGGTCTCGATCTCGGCATCCATCCAGGGATGCTGCAACAGGCGAGGCAACATGCGCATCACATCCCCGTCAGTCCACCGGAGCAGATCAGCGTTTGGCCGCTGACGTAGTCCGATTCAGGTATACAGAAAAGGTACACAGAGCCCGCGGCCTCTTCGGGCGTGCCGCCACGGCCCAGAGGAATGGTCTGCTCCATCATGGACAGCAGGCCGGGGTTGACGCCGACCTTGATTTCGCGTCCGTCGATGTGTGTGGTGCCGCCCTCAGCGGTGCTGCCGGTCAGGCGCGTCTTGATCAAGCCGAAGGCCACGCAGTTCACGGTGACGTTCATGCGTCCCCATTCTTTGGCCAGCGCCTGGGTCAGGCCCATGATGCCCGCCTTGGCCGCCGAATAGTTGCTCTGTCCGACGTTGCCGAACACCCCGGCCATAGAAGAGATGTTCACCACCTTGCGCATGTTGCGCACGCCGTTATCCATCTCCGACTTGGAGAGCGCACGAATGACCGGCTGCGCCGCCCGAAGAATGCGAAAGGGTGCAGTCAGGTGGCAGTCCATGATGGCATACCACTGCTCGTCGGTCATCTTTTGAATCACGTTGTCCCAGGTGTAGCCAGCGTTGTTGACGATGATGTCGATGCCCTTAAAGTTCTCTACTGCTGCGCCGATGAATCGCTCGGAGAAATCGGGCGCGGTGACGCTGCCCACGCAGGCCACGGCCTCGCCGCCCATGGCCTTGATGGCCTCCACGGTTTCCTGTGCCGGGTCGGCGTCGAGGTCATTGATCACCAAGCGCGCGCCGTCGGCAGCCAGTTTCATGGCGATGCTGCGACCGATGCCACGACCCGAGCCCGTGATCAGGGCGACTTTGCCATCCAGTTTTTTAGTCATCTTGTGTGTCCTGTTTATTTTGTTTGTTGGCGTGGGAAAGGTCAAGCCAGCGCAACGATGGCTTCACCCACAATCTTGTTCTGTCCGTATTGGTTGGCCGATGTCAAGGCCACGCGGGCGCAGGCTTCGCCATCGAGTTCAAGCAATTCGACGACTTCGCCGCTGCAGGTCATGGCGTTGCCCAGATGGGTAATGCCTGCAAAGCGCGCATCGTATTGGCGTATGCGCGATTGCGGCACCCACTGCGTCAGCAAGCGGCCCAGCCAGGCCATGCCCAGCATGCCTTGCGCGAACACGTCGGGCATGCCTGAGCGGCGTGCAAAGTCGGTGTCGATGTGAATCGGGTTGTGGTCGCCCGATGCGCCACCGAACAGTGCCAGCGTGGTGCGGTCCACGGGGGGGAGCTGTAAGGTGGGGAGGCGGTCACCCACTTGAATTGAAGCCGTCATGGTGTCTCTCCTCTCAGTGGCGAACGACAAGGACCGTGCGCAACTCGGCGACGAGTTCATTGCGCTGGTTGGTCACCTTCGAATCCTTGACGGCAAACTCCAGCTTGCCGCCTTTTTTGTCGTAAATGTCGGTGATGGTCGATTGCACGGTGACGGTGTCGCCTGCGCACAAAGTCTTGCGGTAACGGAACGATTGTTCGCCGTGCAGAAGTTTGGCGAGGGGAATGTCCAGATCGGCCAGCAACTGGTCGGTGGCACCACTGTCGAGCTCGGCCGCAAAAAGGAAGGTGGGAGGTGCCGGTATGTCGGCGTAACCGGCAGCCCGCGCGGCATCCGCATCCAGGTAGATGGGGTCCTTCTCGCCGATGGCCTTGGCAAAGAACTGCAGGCGCGTGCGGTCCACCGTCAAGATGGACGGTTTCAATGTGTAGCCGATGAATTTTTTGTCAATCATGCTGCCGCCTTTTCGTAGAGGGTAATGACGCATGCGCCGCCCAGGCCCAGGTTGTGTTGCAGTGCAAAGCGTGCGCCTTCCACCTGCCGCTTGTCCGCCTGGCCACGCAATTGCTGAACCAACTCGGTGCACTGCGCCAGACCCGTAGCGCCAAGGGGGTGGCCCTTCGACAACAAACCACCCGAGGGGTTGGTCACCACCTGGCCGCCGTAGGTGTTGTCGCCGTCTTCCACAAACTTTTGCGCTCCACCGCGTTCGCACAGACCCAGCGCCTCGTAGCTCAGGAGTTCGTTTTGCGCGAAGCAGTCGTGCAGTTCAACGACTTGCACGTCCCTTGGGCCGAGTCCGGCTTCTGCATAAACTTTTTCGGCACAGGCCTTGGCCATGCTGAAGCCCACCACCTCACGCATATCTTTGACGCCGAAAGTCTGAGGGCCGTCCGTTGTCATGGCTTGCGCACGAATACGCACGGCGGTGTTAAGTCCATGCTTTTTGGCAAACCCCTCCGAACAAAGGATGGCGGCTGCCGAACCACAGGTGGGCGGGCAGGCCATCAGGCGCGTCATCACGCCGGGCCACAGCACCGACGCATTCATCACCTCTTCTTCAGTCACCACGGTGCGAAACAGTGCCAGGGGGTTATTGGCTGCATGGCGGCTGGCCTTTGCGCGTATCTTGGCAAAGGTGTTCATGGTCGTTCCGAACTCTTCCATGTGCGCCAGACCTGCGCCACCAAAGTAACGCAGTGCCAGTGGAATTTCGCCATGGCCCACGAGCTCTTCCGTGGCTTCGTCGAAGCGCTGGAAAGGGCTGGCGCGGTCGTTGAATACAGCACCCAGCGCACCGGGATTCATCTGCTCGAATCCGAGCGCAAGAACACAGTCGGCCGCACCGCTCATGACCGCTTGGCGCGCGAGGAACAGTGCGGTCGAGCCGGTGGAGCAGTTGTTGTTGACGTTGACCACAGGAATACCTGTCATGCCCACTTCGTACAGAGCGCGTTGGCCGGCGGTGGAGTCGCCGTAGACATAGCCAACGTAGGCCTGCTGAACCTGAGCGTAGTTCAGACCCGCATCCTGCAGCGCGGCACTGACGGCCTTGGAGGCCATTTGCGGGTACGGCTCACTGGCCCCAGGCTTGGTGAACGGCACCATGCCGACCCCGACGACATAAACGTCTTGCTTCATAAAAGGTCCTTTGTGCGGCGGGCGATCTGCGCCCAGAAAATTCATACCGGGTACGCGGCAAATGTTAAGCTCGCATTTCTTTTCCAGCGATGGCTGAAAACCTTGAACCCATGGCAAAAGACCTCAAACAGCAAAAACCTCGGGTAAATACGGGGACCTCCATTGCCCCTGTTTTTGTCTTCGGAATGCTTTCCGGTCTGAAGAGCAAGGGCATTGACCTGGATGGCCATCTGCGTCAAGCCGGGGTAGACCCTGAGGCTTTGCGCAAGCCGGGCTACGCGGGGGTCACGCCCATGCAATACGTGGCCTTGTTCTATGCCCTGCTGCACGATTCGAAGGACGAATGCTTGGGGCTTTTTTCGCGCCCTTTCAAGCCCGGCAGCTTCGCACTCACCGCCCGTGAGGGGCTGCACGCGTCAGACCTGCGCGGTGCCATCAAGCGCATGGCCGCAGCCCTCAACCTGTTGCAGGACGACGTGCTCTTTTCTCTGCAAATCAGCGGCGAAGAAGCCGGACTGCACATGCAGTCCATCGAACCTGCAAGCCACGCCGCAGTGTTCGCTCAGGAAACCATGGTGCGTGTGCTATGGCGGTTGGCGGCTTGGCTTTTGAACGCGCCGCTGCCGATCCGACATTTCGATTTCACCTACCCAGAGCCCGACACCCAAGAGGGCTACAACCTGGTGTTTCCCGCAGCCAGGCGTTACGGCCAGGCCGCTTTTGGCTTTTGGTTTGCCGCCAAGGAACTGAAGACCCCAGTGAGCCGAGACGAGCACGCCCTGCGTGGGTTCCTGACGGACGCCTACACCCAGGTGATCTCCCCACCGCGCAACTTCGGTGCTGTGGGCCAAAAGGTGCGCAACTTTTTGATGCGCAGCTACCCCCAGTGGCCTTCACTGGAAGAGGTGGCCGAAAAGCTGCACACCACGCCTTCGTCATTGCAGCGGCACTTGGCGGCAGAGCACACCTCCCTGCAATGGCTCAAGGACGACCTGCGCCGCGACCTCGCAATCTCTCGCCTGTCGACCTCCCGGGTGTCATTGGTCCAGCTGGCCAGTGAGCTTGGCTTCAGTGACAGCCCTTCGTTTCAGCGGGCGTTCAAGAAGTGGACAGGGAAACATTGCGGGGCGTATCGGCTGCGATACGGGGTTTAGGGGGCAAAACCCAAAACATCGGGTTATTACTCAGTTGACCGGCGTTTGATTTGTTGAAATACTTCAAGCCTAAACTATCACGACTTCAATTAAATCGGATTCTTGAACCTGTACTGAGAGAGCAGCATGAAAATCGTATCCATTGGTGGCGGGCCTTCGGGCTTGTATTTCGCATTGCTCATGAAAAAACTGGGCCCGCATCACGACATCACGGTGGTTGAGCGCAACAAGCCCTATGACACCTTTGGTTGGGGGGTGGTGTTCTCGGACCAAACCTTGGAGAACATGCGCGAATGGGACATTGAGACGGCCAATGAGGTGCAACAAGCCTTCAACCATTGGGACGACATAGAGATGCATTTCAAGGACCGCGTGATTCGCTCGGGCGGGCACGGGTTTGTCGGTATTGGGCGCAAAAAGTTACTCAATATCTTGCAGTCGCGTTGTGAACAAGTGGGCGTCAAGCTGTTGTTTGAGCAAGATGTGGAGTCGGATCTCGATTTTCCGGATGCCGATTTGATCATCGCCAGCGATGGCATCAATTCGCGGGTGCGCAGCAGGCTGCCCGAAGTTTTCAAACCCGACATCGTGACCCGCCCCAACCGTTTCATTTGGTTGGGAACCCATCGCTTGTACGACGCGTTTACTTTTTTGTTTGAAAAAACCGAGCATGGTTGGTTTCAGGCACACGTTTACAAATTCGACGACAAGACCTCCACATTCATTGTCGAATGTCCAGAGCATGTCTGGAAGGCGCACGGCTTGGACAAAGCGGACCAAGACGCTTCGATTGCTTTTTGTGAAAAGCTGTTTGCCAAAAATTTACAGGGTGAAAAGCTGATGACCAACGCGCGCCATCTGCGTGGCTCGGCTTGGCTCAATTTTCAACGCATCAAGTGCGCCCAATGGTCAGTGTTCAATGGCAACAGCCATGTGGTCTTGATGGGCGATGCCGTGCACACCGCGCATTTCGCCATTGGATCGGGCACCAAATTGGCGCTTGAGGACGCGATTGAATTGGTGCGCAAATTCAAGGAGTTGGGCGATACCCGGGAGCAAATTCCCGAGGTACTGAAGCAATACCAAGCGGTGCGCGAGATCGACGTGATTCGCTTGCAAAACGCCGCATGGAATGCCATGGAATGGTTTGAGGTGTGCGGCGAACGGTATTGCGATCAGCTTGAGCCCGAGCAATTCATGTATTCCATGCTGACCCGAAGCCAGCGCATCAGCCATGAAAACCTGCGGCTCCGAGACAAAAAATGGTTGGAAGGCTACGAGGCCTGGTTTGCCGGAAGAACCGAAAAGCCCGGTATCCGTCCACCCATGTTCACGCCTTATACGGCGCGATCGGTGACGCTCAAAAATCGGGTTGTGGTCTCGCCCATGGCGCAGTACTCGGCTGTGGATGGCCGAGTAGGCGACTACCACTTGGTGCACCTGGGGGCCAGGGCCATGGGAGGGGCCGGGTTGGTCATGGTCGAAATGACCTCGCCCAGTGCTGACGGCCGAATCACCTATGGTTGCCCGGGTTTGTGGTCAGACGAACAGGCCACCGACTTTCAAAAAATCACCGCCTGGGTGCATGCCCAAAGCGACGCCAAAATCGGACTTCAAATTGGCCACGCCGGGCCCAAAGGCTCCTCTTGCAGACCCTGGCAGGGGGCGGGCATGGACCAACCCCTGCCGCTGGGTGAAGCAGAAACCAACTGGCCCTTGCTGGGTGCCTCAGCCCAGCCCTATTTGCCACATGGCGATGTGCCCAAAGCCATGACGCGTGCAGACATGGACCGCGTGACCCGCGAGTTTGTTGAGGCCACACAGCGTGCGGCCAAGGTGGGGTTCGACTGGTTGGAGTTGCACTGCGCGCATGGCTATTTGCTGTCCAGTTTCATCAGCCCCTTGACCAACCACCGCGATGATGAATATGGCGGCCCGCTGAGCCAACGCTTGCGCTATCCGCTGGAGGTGTTTGCTGCCGTGCGTGCTGCGTGGCCAGCGCATCTGCCGATGTCGGTGCGTATTTCGGCCCACGACTGGGTGGAAGGCGGCATCACCCCGTCGGATGCAGTGGAGATTGCGCGGGCCTTCAAAGCAGCGGGGGCCGACATGATCGACTGCTCATCGGGGCAAGTCAGTGCCAAGCAAAGGCCCACCTATGGCCGCATGTACCAAACCCCATTTGCCGACCGCATCCGGCAAGAGGCGGGCATCCCCACCATCGCAGTCGGTGCCATCTCGGAGGCCGATCACGTCAACAGCATTTTGGCCGCCGGTCGTGCTGATTTGTGCGCGGTGGCGCGCCCGCATCTGGCCAACCCGGCCTGGACCTTGACCGAGGCCGCACGCATCGGGTTCACCGACTTGGCCTGGCCGCGTGCCTACGATTCGGGCAAGCCGCAGCTTGAGGCGGGTTTTGCCCGCGAAAGAGCACAACAAGCCGCCACCAAAGGGGATTGACATGCTCAATGGTCGTCACGCGCTGGTCACAGGTGCCGGAACCGGCATAGGTGCCGCGATCACGCTGGCCCTGGCGCAGGCCGGTTGTCGGCTCACGCTGTGCGGTCGTTCGCATGACAAGCTGCAAGCGCAGGCAGAACAATTGCACGCTCAGGTGCCGCATCTGGCCTTGCTGATTGCGCCCATGGACGTGACCGATGCGCACGCCGTGCAGGCTGCAGTGGCGCAAGCGCAAGGGCGTTTTGGACCGGTCAACATACTGGTGAACAATGCAGGTCAAGCACTCAGCCAGCCCTTTGCCAAAACCGATGCGCAGCTGTGGCAACAAATGTTAAATGTCAACCTCACGGGCACTTACCACTGCATTCAAGCGGTGCTTCCGGGCATGTTGGCATCGGCCAAGAGTGGCACCCCCGGGCGCATCATCAATGTGGCCAGCACCGCAGGGCTCAAGGGCTATGCCTATGTTTCTGCCTACGTGGCCGCCAAGCATGGGGTGATCGGTTTGACCAAGGCCTTGGCACTGGAACTGGCCCGCAAGGGCGTCACCGTCAACGCCCTCTGCCCGGGCTATACCGAAACCGACATCGTTCGCGAAGCGGTGCAAAACATTGTGGGCAAAACAGGTCAAAGCGAAGCGGAAGCTCGCCAAGCCTTGGCCGCCAGTAACCCACAGGCACGTTTGGTGCAACCGCAAGAAGTGGCCCAAAGCGTGTTGTGGTTGTGTGCCCCGGGCAGCGATGCCATCAACGGACAGGCCATTGCCATCGATGGTGGGGAGCTGGCCGGATGACTACCCTTGAAATCACAACTCAAAGCATCACCGACATGGAGGTGCGCGCCCATGACGGACACCATGCCTCGCTTCGCTTGTGGCTGCGTTTGCTGTCTTGTGCCACGCGCATTGAAGACACCATTCGTCAGCGCTTGCGCGAACAGTTTGGTATCACTCTGCCGCGCTTTGACCTGATGGCCCAGCTAGAACGCGAGCCCGAGGGCTTGTCGATGAGTGAACTTTCGCGCCGCATGATGGTAACGGGGGGCAATGTCACCAGCATCGTCGACCAGTTGGAAAAAGAAGCCTTGGTGAAACGGCAAATGCTGCTCACAGACCGGCGCTCTTTCACCATCAAGCTCACGGCTGAAGGCCGCAGTGTCTTTACCGCCATGGCCAAAGCGCATGAGGCCTGGATTGTTGAGCTGCTGTCCCCTTTGGGGGCCTCACAGCAAGAAGATTTACACCACTTATTGGGCATCCTGAAGTCCCGCAAACACAACCCAACGCAGGAGAAAACATGAGCCAAAAATATCTGCCCGGACAGCCACACAACTTGCCGCGCCACAACCAGGCCCTGTCCGGCTATCAGCCAGAACATTTTTTGTTGAGTGTGAAAGACGGTGTTGCCACCGTCAGCCTGAACCGACCCGAGCGCAAAAACCCCTTGTCATTCGAGTCCTATGCAGAGTTGCGCGACTTTTTCAGAGCCCTGAGCTACGCCACCGATATCCATGCCGTGGTCATCACGGGATCGGGCGGCAACTTTTGTTCGGGTGGCGATGTACACGAAATCATTGGCCCCCTGACCCGCATGGACATGCCCGGTTTGTTGGCCTTCACGCGCATGACGGGCGATTTGGTCAAGGCCATGCGGGCTTGTCCGCAACCCATCATTGCCGCAATAGATGGCGTCTGCGCCGGGGCCGGGGCCATATTGGCCATGGCGTCTGACATGCGTTATGGCACAGCGCGCAGCAAAACCTATTTCTTGTTCAACAAAGTGGGCCTGGCCGGTTGCGACATGGGCGCATGCGCCTTGTTGCCGCGCATTGTGGGGCAGGGCCGGGCCAGTGAATTGTTGTTCACGGGCCGTGGGCTGGGGGCCGAAGAGGCCGAACGCTGGGGCTTTTACAACCGCATTTGCAGCGCCGAAGACCTTTTGGCATCGGCCCAAGCCATGGCCGCACAGTTGGCGGCAGGGCCCACATTCGCCAACGGCATGACCAAAAAAATGCTGCAACAAGAATGGAACATGGGTGTAGACGAAGCCATCGAGGCAGAAGCCCAAGCCCAAGCCATTTGCATGGCCACCAACGACTTCCACCGGGCCTACCATGCCTTTGTGGCCAAGCAAACGCCCGTGTTTGAAGGGGACTAAAGCATGACCCACCCCGCAGAACTGGACTGGCCTTTTTTTGAAGACCCCCACCGCGAATTCAAATCGCGCTTGGACACTTGGTGCCAGCAACATCTGGCGCATCCCCACCACGACGAAAGCCGCGATGCGGTAGACGCTGAATGCATTCGGCTGGTTCGCCTGCTGGGTGAAGGGGGCTGGTTAAGGCACGCGGTGTCGGGCCAGGCTTATGGTGCGGCAGCTGATGCAATCGACACGCGGCAACTGTGTTTGTTGCGTGAATCGCTGGCCTTTCACAATGGGCTGGCCGACTTTGCCTTTGCCATGCAGGGGCTGGGCACCGGGGCCATCAGCCTCATGGGCACACCCGACCAAAAACAACGCTATCTGCCGCGTGTGGCTTCGGGTCAGGCCTTGTCGGCGTTTGCCTTGAGCGAACCCGAGGCGGGGTCCGATGTGGCCGCCATGCAGTGCAGTGCCACCCCAACGGCCGATGGCTATGTGCTGAACGGCCGCAAAACCTGGATATCGAACGGCGGCATTGCCGATTTTTATGTCGTGTTTGCCCGCACGGGCGAAGCACCGGGCGCGCGCGGCATCTCGGCCTTCATCGTGGATGCCAATGCCCCCGGGCTGTTGATCGAAGAACGCATTGATGTGGTGGCCCCGCACCCCCTAGCCACCCTCAAGTTTGAGCAATGCCGTGTTGGCGAGGGGCAACGCATTGGGGAGGCCGGTCAAGGCTTCAAGGTGGCCATGGCCACACTCGATGTGTTTCGCACCTCGGTGGCCGCAGCCGCTTTGGGTTTTGCACGCCGGGCGCTGCACGAGTCGATTGCATGGGCCCGTTCGCGCCAAATGTTTGGCCAAAGCCTGGGCGATTTCCAGATCACCCAAACCAAAATCGCCCAAATGGCGACCATGCTCGACGCCGCCACCTTGCTCACTTACCGTGCCGCTTGGTTGCGCGACCAAGGGCAGCGCATCACCCGAGAAGCCGCCATGGCCAAGATGACCGCCACCGAAAACGCCCAGCAAATCATTGACATGGCGGTGCAGATGCACGGCGGCATGGGCGTTAAAAAAGGCTGCATTGTTGAATCCCTGTACCGCGAAATCCGGGCTCTGCGCATTTACGAAGGCGCAACCGAAGTGCAGCAATTGATCATCGGCAAAGACGTGCTCAAAACCTGACCGCGCCTGGACACAAGGAGGCACCATGACACCCCTCAGCACGCTGGCCCCCAGCAGCCACACCGACACATTTGCCCGTGACCGCTTGCCACCCATGGCGCAGTGGCCCGAGTTTTTGTTCGATGCACCCGAAGTGCAATACCCTGCGCACATCAACTGCGCCATGGAGTTGGTGGATCGCCATGTGCGCGAAGGCCGAGGTGATCGCATCGCGGTGCATGGGGTGAGCGACTTCGCCACGGGTGGCGGAGATTTCAGCTGGACCTATGCCCAACTGCAAGACAAAAGCCACCGCATTGCCCAAGTGCTGACGCAAGACATGGGCTTGGTCGCGGGCAACCGGATCTTGCTGCGCGGAGGCAACAGCCCCATGATGGCCGCCTGTTTTTTAGGGGCCTTGCATGCAGGTTTGGTGGTGGTGCCCACCATGCCCTTGTTGCGCGCAGGCGAGTTGGCGCAAATCATTGACAAAGCGCAAGTCAGCGCAGCCTTGTGCGACAGTTTGCTGGCCGATGAACTGCAGCACTGCATGACACCCGGCCACCCCGCTTACCAAGCCTGCTTGAAGCAAGTGGTGCATTTCAGAAGCCCACAGTCGCAAGGCCTAGAGCAACGCATGACCCAAGTTTCGGGTGTGTATGCACCGCACCCCACCAGTCGGGACGATGTCTGTTTGATTGCTTTCACCAGTGGCACCACCGGCAAGCCCAAGGGCACCATGCACTTTCATCGGGACGTGCTGGCCATGTGTGACCTGTTTCCCCGTCATATTCTGAACATGCAAGCCACTGACGTGGTCTGCGGCACCCCGCCCATTGCCTTCACCTTTGGTTTGGGTGGCTTGCTGGCGTTTCCGTTGCGTTATGGGGCCAGTACCGTTTTGCTCGAAAAGCACACCCCCGAAACCTTGCTGCAAACCATTGCCAAGTACCAAGTCACGCAGTGCTACACCGCGCCCACCATGTACCGCCAAATGGCGGCCATCGCCTCAAAATTTGAATTGTCCAGCCTCAAGCACCCGGTATCGGCGGGTGAGGCCCTGCCCGACGCCACACGCCAATTGTGGAAGCAGTCCACAGGCATCGAGATGACCGACGGCATTGGCGGCACCGAGGTGATCCATATCTATATCTCCAGCGCCGGAGACCAAGTGCGCCCCGGCAGCATTGGCAAAGTGGTGCCGGGTTACGTGGCCCAAATAGTGGGCGACGACATGCAACCCGTAGCGCCGGGCACCGTGGGCCGACTGGCCGTGCGCGGCCCCACTGGGTGCAGGTATCTGGACGATCCGCGCCAGCAAGACTACGTAAAAGACGGTTGGAATCTGCCCGGTGACACCTTCGTCATGGACGCCGATGGCTACTTCAGCTACCAAGCCCGCAACGACGACATGATCATCTCGGCGGGCTACAACATTGCAGGCCCTGAAGTCGAGGGGGCCTTGTTGCTCCACCCGGCGGTGGCCGAGTGCGGCGTGGTGGCCATGCCCGACGAAGACCGGGGGCAGATCGTGCAGGCCTTTGTGGTGCTCAAACCCGGGCATGTGGGCGATGCCCCAATGGAAAAAGCATTGCAAGAGCACGTCAAGCAAACCATTGCGCCCTTCAAGTACCCGCGCAAAATCGTCTTTTTAGACGTGCTGCCGCGCACCGAAACCGGCAAATTGCAGCGCTTCAAGCTGCGTCAACTCAATAGCTAAGGAACTGCCATGTTCAACGTTTTGCAACCAGAAGGGTGGGCACCCGCCAAGGGCTATGCCAACGGCATTGAAGCGCGCGGCCGCATGGTGTTCGTCGCGGGCATGATCGGCTGGAACGGGCAGGCCCAGTTTGAAACCGACGACTTTGTGGGCCAATGCCGCCAAGCGCTGCAAAACATTGTCGACACGCTGGCTTGTGCCGGAGCCGGCCCGCAGCACATGGCCCGCATGACTTGGTACGTCAAAGACAAGAAAGAGTATTTGGCCCGAGGCAGAGAACTGGGCAAGGTTTATCAAGAGGTCATTGGCAAAAACTACCCCGCCATGACCTTGGTGCAGGTGGCCGATCTGGTGGAAGACCGCGCCCAGGTCGAGATCGAGGTCACGGCGGTGGTGCCGGATTTGTCCTAAGCCCGAACCCGGATAATTTTTTCCAGCGTGCGCTTGAGCTGGGCCACTTCGGCTGTGCCAATGTCTGCCATCACTTGCGACTCATGGGCGCGGGCTTGGTCCAAGAGGGGTTTGACTTTGCGCTGACCAGCAGGCGTCAGGCTCACCAGGGACTGGCGTTTGTCATGCGGTGCATCCACCCGTTTGACCCAGCCCGCATCTTCCATGCGGCCCACCAACTTGGTCACAGTGGGTTGCTTGGCCAGCACGATGTTGGCCAACTCGCCCACGCTTAAAGCATCTTTACCCGACAAACTGGCCATGACGCGCCACTCCATCAGGCTCAAGCCATTGGCTTCGACCACCGCATGGAACTCGCTCGAAATCAAGTGGCTGGCGCGTGCCAGCAAATACGCCAAGTAATCGTCCACAAAGCCGGTAGCGTTGTTCATGCTCAGCCCAAGCGCCGACCCGGGTGAAAGTGAAGGTGAAGGTGAAGCGGGCAGTGGCAGTGGCAGTGGCTGCGAAACGGGGGTTTTGGGCATAGGGTCATTATGGATGAAATTACATGAATATTCATATAAACTGTTTTCTGTGACGCGTTTAATGCGAGTTGGCTCGGCTGCTCAGCGGCTCTGGAGAAAAACATGTTGGTAGAAAAAATAGAGCACAAATGGATCGCGGCCTTTGTCCGCACCTTCACCCTGTGCAAAGTACAGCCGGGCGAGGTGGTGACGTTGTTGGCCGAAACCCAGTCGCGCCGGGTGAATGTGGAATTGGCCCGTTTGGCACTGGAGAGCATGGGTGCCAAAGTGTTTGAAATCACACTCACCTCGCCCCCGCTCACGGCCCCAGCGCCCGTGCGATCGACGGGTGCCAGCGATGCCATTGGGCAATTAGGCCCGGTGGTGGCTGCACTGGCCCGTGCCGACATGGTGGTCGACTGCACAGTCGAGGGCTTGTTGCACGCCCCCGAGTTGCCCGCCATCTTGAAAGGTGCCGACGGCCACATGCCCCGCTTGTTGATGGTGTCCAACGAACATCCCGAAATTTTGGAACGCACCGTACCCGACCCGGCCTTAGAGGGCGTGGTGCGCTCGGCCATGAAAAAGCTGCGGGGCGCACAGCAAATGCACGTCACATCGGCAGCCGGAACCGATTTGCGCATCCACTTGAAGCAAGCGGTGGTGGGCGGCGTGTGGGGCTTTTGCACCAAACCGGGCATGGTCTCGCACTGGCCCGGCGGGCTGGCGCTGGCGTTTCCGGCGGCGGGCAGCGTGCAGGGCACTTTGGTCATGGCCCCGGGCGATGTCAACCTGACTTTTAAAAGCTATCTGCGCGACAAAATTCAGCTGACGATTGAAAACGACAGTGTGACCCGCATCGACGGAACAGGCGTCGATGTGGACATGATGCGCGGCTACTGGAAAGCCTGGGAGGAGGCCGAAGGGCACCGTGCAGCCTATGCGGTCTCGCATGTGGGCTTTGGACTGAACCCGGCAGCACGCTGGGATTCGATGGCCTTTTATGACAAACGCGATTGCAACGGCACCGAGCTGCGGGCCTTTGCGGGCAACTTTTTGTACTCCACCGGGGCCAACGAAGTGGCGGGCCGCCACACCCTGGGGCACTTTGATTTGCCCATGCGCCACTGCACCATCCGCCTAGATGACACGGTGGTGGTGGAGGCGGGGCAAGTGGTGAGCGCGGCGTTGGCTTGAACAACAGCATGCACAACGACCTGCACAACGACATGAGCAACGACATGCACAACAGCATGAACAACGCCATGCGCAATGGCATGCAAGAGATCCCGCATAGCATCGCCGTGCCTGCGCATGCAAGCACCCACCCCGGCGCAAAGGTCGCACCCGAGAGCATTCAGGGTGCCAGCCCCGCTAAGCCTCCCCTTATTTTTTTGCACGGTATTGGTGGCCGCGCCAGTGGCTGGGCGGCCATTCAGCAAACCTGTGCGCAAGCCGGCCATGCCAGCCTGGCTTGGGACATGCCGGGCTACGGCAACAGCCCCAGCATCGAGCCCTTTACTTTTGACGGTCTGGTCGATGCACTTGCCGCGCTGATGGATGCACATGGCCTGCCCCAAGCCGTGTTGGTAGGCCACAGCATGGGCGGCATGGTGGCCTTGCAAATGTGGGCGCGTCACCCCGAACGCGTGGCGGGCTTGGTGTTGGCGGCCAGCAGCCCGGCGTTTGGCCATGGCAGTGGCGACTTTCAGCAAGCCTTTTTGGCGCAGCGTCTGGCCCCCCTAGAGGCAGGCAAAAGCATGGCCGACGTTGCCGATAACTTGGTGCCCACCATGCTGGCGCCGGGTTATGCAGGCCCGGGTCTGGCGCAAGCCAAAGCCTGCATGGGCTCGATCTCGCCTGCCGCCTACAAAGCCGCACTCGGTGCGCTGGTGCAGTTCGAGCAACGCGCTGTTTTGCCCACGATCACGGTGCCCACTTTGTGCCTGGCCGCTGAACACGACCGAACCGCATCCCCGGCCGTCGTGCAACGCATGGCCGAAAAAATCCCTGGCGCGCAAACCCTGTGCCTGAACGGCGTGGGCCACTTGATGACCTTTGAGCAACCCGACAGCTTTGCCAATGCAGTGCTGCCTTTTTTGCAGAGATTCTGATGACCGCTTACATCCCCGCAGCCGATCCCATGCCCATTTGTGGCGACGACTTCCCCCTCACCGACAAACAGCAACGCCTGATGGCGCTGGCCCGGCAACTGGGCCGCGACCAATTTGCCCCGCGTGCCGCCCAACTCGACCGCGATGCGCAGTTTCCGTTTGCCAACTACGACGACCTGCGCAGCTCCGGCCTGCTGGCGCTGTGCGTGCCCGAAGCCCACGGGGGGCAGGGGGCCGATTACGCCACCTACGCCATGGTCTCGGCCGAAATCGGGCGCTACTGTGGTGCCACAGCGCTGACTTTCAACATGCACGTCTGCACCATGTTGTGGAGCGGTTTGTTGTCTGAAGACCTGGAGATGACCCCCGAGCAACGGGCCACCCACCGTCAACACCAAAAAATGCACTTTGGCCGTGTGGTGAATGAAGGGGCCATTTATGCGCAGCCCTTTTCCGAAGGCGGTGCTGCTGCTGCTGGGGCGCAGCCGTTTGGCACCTTGGCCGTCAAGGTCGAGGGCGGTTGGCGGGTCAATGGCAAAAAAATCTTTGCATCCCTGTCCGATGCTGCCCACTACTTTGGGGTGTTGTGCACCGAGAAAAAACCCGACGCCGACCTGTCGCGCCGCGACACCTTGTACCTGGCCATCCCCCGCACTGCACCCGGCCTCACGGTTGAAGGCGATTGGGACCCATTGGGCATGCGGGCCACTGTGTCGCGCAACCTGGTGTTCAAGGATGTGTTTGTGCCTGAAGACGCCGCCCTCATGCCGCAGGGCCTTTACTTTCAGGCGGCCAGTCGCTGGCCCCATATGTTCATGACGCTGTCGCCCACTTACATGGGCATTGCCCAAGCCGCTTACGACTTCACGGTGGCCTATTTGCGCGGCGAAATT
>CAMDXR010000008.1 GCA_945877725.1 Limnohabitans sp. Rim8 | reverse complement strand
ATCGTCATTGGCTGGATTCCAGAGAACGCCATGGCAAGCGCACAGCAGTGTGTGCAGGGGCAGATTGACAGCATGATCACCCCGCCTGTCAGTCCACAGAACACGCCTTTGCCTTGGGCATAATAGAAGAAGGGCAAACCGCTGGCCCTGACAGCGGACAACTACACGGAGAGTGAAATGGAAAAATTGACTTTGTCAACTGAGCTGGTCAACGCAATCCTGCAATATTTGGGTTCGCGCCCATTTGTTGAGGTGAGCAATTTGATCAACGGCATTCAGCAAGAGGCACAAGCCCAAGCTGCACCCGCAGCCCCAGCCGACGCACCTGCTGCTGAGTAAACGTCAAGTTGAGCGGAAATTGACCAATGGAACCCATTCACGAACTTGCCACTGAAACCGACAAGCGCTTGAGTGTTCACGAGGCGATTTGCGCTCAACGATATGAGGGCATCCAAGCCCGATTTGACGAAGGTTCCAAGCGCATGACCAAGATCGAGTACTTGCTGTACATCCTGATTGCGGTGGTGCTGCTTGGTCCCGGCGTAGCTGCCGAGTTTGTCAAGAAGCTGTTGGGCTTTTAATGGTTGACATCACCAAGGTCATCGCCTCGATCGCTGCAAGCGTTGCGGCTATCGGTGGTAGCTACACCCTTGCCGATAAATTTGGTTGGCTTGACAAGGCCATTTTGAAATGGTCCCCAGAACATTTTGAGGTCTCGAGTGGACCTGCAAATGGAGAATTCAAAGTTGTCGTTGCCCGGCAAAAACTGCGCGACGACTGTGAGGTAACAAACTTCAAGATTGAGATCAAAGACTCTGATTTTGTTGTTCACCCTGCCATACCAAGCATTGCAACATTCAGCGGTCCAGCGACCCCTACGGTTGACAAATTTGGGTACAAATTTACATTCTCACCCGAGGTGCAAAAGAAGATTGCTGCGGGTGAGGCAATGCTGTTAGCTCACATCAAATACAAGTGCCCCGAAAGGGAGGTGGTGGTTAACTACCCAAACCACCAGAACTTGAAGTTCAACATCACGAGGGTTTAAAAATAATGATTCCAATCGTTGCCTCATTACTTGGGACCCTTGCTCAAAACGGCTTGGGTCTTTTGTCTTCTGCGATTCAAGCAAAGGGCAAGGAGGTCGTCGAAAACGCCCTTGGCGTCAAGATCTCCGACACCCCAAGCCCTGAAGAGGTCAGCAAGCTGCGCCAGCTTCAGTACGACCACGAGGAGCGCTTGCTCGAGCTGGGCATCGAGAAAGCTCGCTTGGAACAGGAAGAACTCAAAGCCTTGCTGGCGGCCCAAGCCAGCCAAGACAACAACATCACCGATCGCTGGAAGTCCGACATGGCCTCCGACTCGTGGCTGTCCAAGAACGTGCGCCCCGGCACTCTGGTGTACCTCCTGACGGCTTATTTAATATTTGCTCTGCTTGACGGCTATGGGTACAAGATCAGCGAGTCCTACGTCAACCTGCTTGGCCAGTGGGGCATGCTGGTCATGACGGCCTACTTTGGTGGCCGCACGGTCGAAAAGGTCATGGAAATGCGCAAGGGGGGCAAGGAATGAGCCTCAGCCAAGAACAAGCCGCGTTCCTGTTGGACGCCTGCAAGCTGATTCAGCATGCCACGGAGGCTGGTTTTCAGGTCACTGGGGGCGAATTGGCCCGCACCCCTGAGCAGCAGGCCATTTACGTCAAAACGGGCCGCTCCAAGACCTTAAATTCGATTCATTTAAAGCGCTGCGCAATTGACCTAAATTTCTTCAAAGACGGTAAAATCATCTGGGACAAAGAAATATTGGCCCCGTTGGGTGCGTATTGGGAGTCTTTGCATCCCAAAAATCGTTGGGGAGGCAACTTCAAGTCGCTGGTCGATTGCCCGCACTTTGAACGCAACGTCGGATAACGGAGAACAAAATGACAGTCGCAGCCGTAATGACGTATGACTCGCTGGTCAACGACATCCAGACGTATCTGGAGCGTACTGACCAGCAGACATTGGACAAGATTCCGCAGTTCATCATGCTGGCGGAGCAGATCATTGCGTCTGAGATCAAATTCCTCGGCAACCTGACTGTGGCCACGAGCACCATGGTCCAGTCTGAGAACGTCATTCCCAAGCCCGCTCGGTGGCGCAAGACGGTATCGATGAACGTGACGGTGGCAGGCAAGCGCCAGCCCGTGCTGCTGCGAACCTACGAGTACATCCGCGAGTACTGGCCAAATCCAACGACGACAGACGTGCCCTTGTTCTTTTGCGACTACGACTTTGAGCACTGGCTTGTCGGCCCTACCCCGGCGGCTGCCTATGCATATGAGGTGCTGTACTACGAGCGCGTTCAGCCCTTGGACTCATCGAACCAATCCAACTGGTTCACACAGTACGCCCCGCAGGCGCTGCTGTACGGCACTTTGCTGCAAGCCATGCCGTTCCTCAAGAACGACGAGCGCATGCCCATGTGGCAAAGTAATTACGACAAAATCATTGAAGTCCTGAAGGTAGAGAACGTCACACGCGGCGCTGATCGTCAGGCGATTGCGAGGGATTCATGAGCTTCACCAGTCCATTCACGGGTCAGGTAATCCAACCGACCGACGTCTCATACCGCAGCATCACGCTTGCTGCGGACACCACCCTTTCTTGGCCAATCAACGGCAGCGCCACTGACAACGCCGCAGCTCGAGTCATGGATGTCACGTCGCTTTCGAGCGGCTTAGTGCTTACTGGCGTCACCGTCACTGGCACAAACGGTCAGTGCTCCTGCACTACGACCCCCAGCTTGTTTGTTGGCCAAGCCATTGTTGTCACCGGAGTGCCCACGGGAACTTCAGGCGGCATCACCACTGGCAACACCTACTACATCATCACCACCAACGGCTCGACAACTTTTACGCTGTCGGCCACTTTGGGTGGCGCTGCGGTGGCCACCACGGCTGGCACGACCACTGGCTTGACGTTCACGCTGGATGCGTTCACTTTGGACATGCCGCCTGCAAATCAGGCGTCTGTTGGTATTGATGCGCTGTTTCGCAACGTCGGCTCGTATACCTTCACCGTCAGGGACTACGTCGGCTCGCCAATCGTCACCATAGCGCCCGGTGAGGCCAAGTACATCTACCTGACCACCAACGCCACTACGGCGGGCACATGGGGCTTGATTGCCTTTGGTGTGGGTACATCGAACGTCGATGCGGCCACCCTTGCCGGGTTTGGCCTCAAGGCCATCTCAAACACCTTAAACGCTGCAAACAACGTCAACACGTTTGCATCAAGCTACACAGCAGTTGCCACCGACCGGGCGTCAACTTATGTGTGGACGGGCGGGTCGGGAACTCTGACCCTGACCTCGGCCACCACGCTGGGAAATGACTGGTACATGATGGTCCGCAACGGCGGATCTGGCACTTTGACCGTTGCTCCCGCTGGCGGTGTTCAGATTAACGGCGCGTCGACCATATCCTTGGCCCCCGCCGACTCTTGTGTGATTTGCTGCTCTGGGTCTGCCTTTTTCACCGTCGGCTTGGGGCGCAGCACCGAGTTCAATTTCACTCAGCTCACCAAGGCTGTGACGAACGGCAGCTACACCCTGAGCGCTTCAGAGGCGGCCAACACAATTCAGAAGTACACGGGCACTTTGACTGGCAACGTCACTGTTGTTTTGCCCCAAACGATTCAGGTGTACTACATCACCAACCAAACCAACGGTGGTGGACCCGGCTATCAAATTACCTTCACCACAGGCGCTGGCGGCGCTACGGCCACGGTCCCTGCTGGCCAGCAAGTGATCTTGCTGTGTGACTCGGTCAACTTGCTCAATGCCTCAACGATTGCCGCTGGTGCGGTAAACGTGTCATTGGTCGACGGCACTGTTGGCGCTCCTTCACTAAACTTTGCGACGGAAACGTCAACGGGTATTTACCGCCCCGGCTCTGGTGAATTCGGTATTGCAATCTTAGGCGTCAAGCTGTTTGGCTTGACCGCTACAGGGCTGAACATACCGGGCACTGGTAACTTTACTGGGGGTGTTCAGGGCGGGACCTTCTAATGACAGCCAAGGTCTTCACCCTCGACACACAGCCGGGCATCCAGCGCGATGGCACGGTGTTCGACAAGATGTACTACAACGACGGGGAGTGGGTCCGTTTCCAGCGTGGCCGCCCTCGTAAGGTTGGAGGCTTTCGCGTCATTTCTGACCAGCTTACTGGACCCTCTCGCGGCATTTGGGTCAATCCACAAAACGCATTCACGTCAATTTTCAGTGGCTACAACAATGGCCTGCAAGTCCTGACCATTGACAACAACGGCGTGGGTGCGGGCATTGGTGACTTCACCTTGGCCAACTTCACGGCGTCAAACCTAAATTTGTGGCAATTCGATGGTTTCTATGACGTTGGCGGCAACGGAGTTCAGTCGCTTGTTGCGCACCCCGGACAGGACCTCACGGATATTGGCAGCGAAACCAATACGCCTGTGCTGATTGGTGACATCACGGGCCTGAATATGAGCCAAGTGGGCGTTTTCACCGCTACTGGCAGCACGACAAACTTGAGTTCAGTCGTGACCATGGCCGCGATCAACACGTTGATTGGCGCTGGCCAAACCGTGACTGGGGCGGGCATACCTGCCAACACGACCGTGGTGTCTGCCAGCCTCGTGAGCACCACTGACACGCTGGCCGGGGTTGCGGTGACTGGCACGGCAGGTCAATTCTCGTGCAGCGCAACCACGCTGCTCAATGACCAGCAAATTGTTGTGACGGGCACTTTGACCGGAACCGCAACGGGCATATCGCCCGGAACGTACTACATCATTGCGACAAACGGAACAACCACTTTCACGCTGTCAAAAACTTCGGGCGGGTCAGCAATTGTCACAACGGCAGGCACGACCGCCGGGCTGGTGTTTGTGGTGCAGGTATCCAGCATATGGACGGTTGTTTTGAGCAATACCGCAACTGCCACGGCCACTGTCACGCTGACGTTCAACAACAACATCTCGGTGTCTGGTGGGGTTGTGGCGCTGCACCCTTACCTGTTCGTGTACGGCAACAACGGCCTGATTCAGAACTGCTCGGCTGGCAACACCAACGACTGGGTCTCTGCCGACGCCAATGCCACCAACGTGGCCTCTGGCAAGGTTGTGCAGGGGTTACCCGTCAGGGGCGGCTCAAACGCGCCTTCTGGCTTGTTTTGGACGCTTGACAGCCTTGTGCGCGTGTCATACATCGGCGGACAGGGTACACCCCCGCAGTACTGGCGCTATGACATCATCAGCAGCCAGTCATCGATTCTGTCCTCGCAGTCGGTCATTGAGTATGACGGCGTGTATTACTGGTGCGGCACTGATCGCTTTTTGCTGTACAACGGTGTGGTCAAAGAGATCCCCAACACCATGAACCAGAACTATTTCTTTGACAACCTGAACTACGATCAGCGTCAAAAAGTCTGGGCAACGAAGGTTCCGCGTTTTGGTGAGATTTGGTGGTTTTACCCCCGTGGGGATGCAACCGAATGCACGGATGCGATCATCTACAACGTGCGCGAAAACACTTGGTATGACGCTGGCGAGGCCCGTGGTGCTCAACGCTCCGCCGGGTACTTCTCGCAGGTGTTTGCTTACCCGGTGGCCGCAGACTGGCACACCAGCGAGGCCGAGACCGTTTTCACCGAGACCTACAACGTGGTGTCTGGTAGCGCTTTTTTGTACAGCGATACCTACAACACGCAAGTTGCGCTGCGTCAGGTCATCTCTGGCTCCAACATTCCGACGGGTACGTCCGTGGTGGCGATCACCAGCAGCAACATCAAGACGTTGGGGGCCATCACCCCCGGATCTGGTTACGTCAATGGCTCATACATCAACGTGACCCTCACCGGAGGCTCAGGATCGGGCGCTAAGGCCACGATCGGCGTTTCTGGTGGGGCAGTGACCACCGTGACCATAACGGCCCGTGGAGCGGCCTATGTTGTGGGCGACGTGCTGAGTGCCACGGCTGCCAGTTTGGGCGGCTCTGGGGCTGGATTTTCGATTCCCGTGACGGCGATTTACCTGCAAGGCATTCAGATGTCAGCGGCTGCCACAGGAACGGGCGCGGTATCTCTCACCTTTTCGATCCCCGCAAACCTCATCGAGGTGTACCAGCACGAGACCGGAACGGACGACATCAATGGCCAGAACGTGCGGGCCATCCTCAGCTCCTTTGAGACCAACGACTTGAGCTGGCTGGGGGGTGGACCCTCGGCTCCAGCCACCGAGGGCAACAACCGCTGGCTGCGCATAGAGCGGGTTGAGCCTGACTTCTTGCAGACCGGGGAAATGTCCGTGGTTGTGACTGGCCGACCGTTTGCTCAAGGTGAGGACAAAGAGTCCGACCCCTATGTTTTTGGCCCCAACACTGGCAAAATTGACATGCGCGAGCAGCGTCGTGAATTGCGACTGAGGTTTACCTCTGACGTGGCTGGTGGAAATTACCAGCTCGGCAAAGTGCTTCTCAACGCCGAAGTCGGCGATGTGAGGCCATATGGCCCTTAATCCCGCACAGATCTACGATCCACGCTATCACACGTTTGAGTCGTGGGCGTGCCTCATGTGCGAGCTTTATGGTGCTCAGAACCTTCAGATCCCCAATGCCCAGACGGATTGGAAAACGTGGGGTAATGGGTTGAACGCAATTGACGTGTTCTCAAACGAGGCTACGCCCCGCACGGACCAGTACGATAATTGGTACGACTGGGCCGAAGCCATGGTGGCGGCAGTTAACCCGGCAACGCAAACAACATGAAATACTGGTGCGACGACTCTCCAGTTTGGAGCCATTACGGCAACGCCTCTAGCGTCCTTTTCCCTGCTTGGGAAAGGGCGTTTGCTGCCGTGGTCAAGCATTACCTGCCAGCCGTTCAGGACCAAGACCTCAAGGCCCGCATGGTCCAATTCATGAACGAGGAGCTGGCCCACGCCTCTGGCCATGAGGCATTCAACAAGCGCCAAGGGCTTGAAGAGCTGGAGGCGGAAGAATTCAAACGCGCTCGCCTTGTGCTGCGCAAGCCCGGCCTGCCCTACTGGCTGGGGACCATGGTGTCCATCGAGCACTTGGCTGCCTGCATGTCTCGGTCGGTCATTGGCCGCTGGGCTGGCCGCGAAGGGCGCGACTACAAACTGTTCCTGTGGCACGCCAAGGAAGAGCTGGGGCACAAAGCCTTGGCCATCGACCTGTGGCGCTACCTTGGGCATTCTGACGCCGACCTGCGCAAAATTGCACGAAGCAACCAAGCTTATGTGATGGGCAGCATGATCAAGCACACCCTCAAGGAAACGGCAAAGGATTGCCAGCTCCGCAACTGGCGCACATGGCGTGACCTGATGTCGTGGTCGTTCTTTGTGACCACCAAGGTGCTGATCCCGATGCTGACGATTTACTTGCCCGGTTTTCACCCCAACAAGGTGGACGACACCAAGTATATGGAGGTGCTTGTATGAACGCAACAGGCATTCACCCGGTCAGCTCAAAAGAGCACATGCTGGACCCAACCGACATTTTTGCGGTGGCTTCGCATGAAGACAAAAATGGCATTGAAATGTGCGTGGCATCCGCCAAAAAAAACCACGTTTCACCTGAGCGCATGTTGTATTCGATCATGATCAAAGAATACAGCGATCCAAGGTTGATCAGAATTCGCGCAGGTAACACCTTGTTCACGATAGCTGCGTTGCCACACCGTGCTGGATTCGTTCGTGGGTACAACGGGGACACCGCTGAAAACTACATTAACAATTTAATTGAGTTTAACTACGCAGCTAGAAAATTGGGCTTTGATATTACGATTGCCCACACTTCTCATGATGTGGTCCGCGCTCTAAAAATTGCCCTAAGAAGGCACAAAGTACAGGGCGTTAAATCCCACTTTGATTCATCAACAAAATTAGCTGTAATCACCACTGGTGAGCCAAGGGGTGAATGATGGGTTATGTAAAAGAAAAAACCGGAGTTGACCTTGATATAACGAAACAAGTTGAAACCACTTTAAAAACGGTTGTCAATGTTGCCACTGGCGCAGTTAACGAAGTTGCAAAGGCCGCCACTGGGGTTGTCAATGAAGTGGGGAAAACGGTCAATGCAATTGTGAAAGACCCGTTGCCTACGCTTTTGATGGTGGGCGGAGCTATGGTCGGAATTCCGCCATATGTGACTGCTGCCGTTATTACCGGGGCAAAGGGCGGCAACCTTGAGGACATGGCAAAGTCAGCCGCCTTGTCGTATGCAACCAGCTCTTTCCTTACCAATACACAAATTGGCATGGACATCTCGAACTACACCAGCAACGCAATTGCTGGTGATTTCACTGATGCCATGATGGAGAATTTTAATCTTCCAATGGACACTGCTGTGCAGGTTGCAAAGGTTGCCACTGCAAGTCTGAATTCTTCTTTGGTCGGCGGCATTAATGCTGCGTTGACGGGCAAGCCTGTCGAGCAAGGTATCGCCTCTGGGTTTACATCTGGCCTTGTTTATTCATCATCAAACAGCTACTTTGATGCATTGAACAAAGACCCCAACTGGGGCTTTAGCCAGCAAACTTTGAACGTCATGAAGGGCGCAACAAGCACAGCCCTGAACACCGTAATCTCTGGCAAGGGCGACCCCTCACAAGCCCTTGGACAGTACATTGCTTACGCCACTCTCAATATGGGCGGATCGGCTATTTCTAAGGCAGCAAAAGAAGCTTACGTCAACCTCACAACCGACACTGATGCCGCACAGACGGCTCAGGGTAAATACACCTTGGCTAAGGCCGACGTTGATGCAAAACTTATTGAAGGCGAAAAGCTCCGCAAAGAAATTAACACATCCGCAGACGCCCTAAACGCCCGGATTAAAAACGAGTACAACCCAGTAAAAGAAAAAATGGATGTGCAGTTGGCTGCAAACGCAGAGGCTGTCAAAAAGTACAACGAACAAAAGCAAATATTTGACGATTACAAATCAAAATACGAAAATTTCAATCCTGCATTGGGTCCAACACAGCAGGATTATCTCAATGCTGCAAACGCTGCTGCCGTCGAGGCAAATGCTGCCGCAGAATTATCAAAAACCACTGGCGCTGCTGCGCAGAAAATTTACGACGACAACAAGGCAATGTTTGATGGGGTTGCGGCTGACTCAAAAGCCATCGAAACAAAGATGGCCTCGTATAAAGCAATTAAAGATGAAGTTGATACGCCCAACGGAACTAACTTAGCTCAAAAACTCAAGGATGCAGCAACGGAATATCAGACCAAGTATGACGCTTGGTCCAAGACCAAAGCCGCCGCTGACACTACCGCCGAGAACTACACCAAGGCGTTGGCTGCAACAGCAACACGCGATGCAACCATCGACGCCCTGAACACTGGCGCAGTGTCAGTGACTGGAAAAGACGCAGACGGCAATTGGACGCTGTCCAACAACATGATCCTAACGACTGGGGGCAAGTTCATTCAGGACGGCCAGCAGTTGTTTACCAACGCCGCTGGCATACCACAGAAGGTCATGGACTTCAAAGCCAACGACGGCTCCAATGTTGACTTCAGTCAAGACGCTGGCCGATTGTTGTCAGAGACCGACGTTGCAAATATTTGCAGGCGCGATTTTGGCTTTGTTCCAACCGCAGAAGAGGCCGCAAACCTTGCTGGTACGGCGTACACCACCAGCCCAACTGACGGCATTAATACGCTGGCCAACGATAAAGCTCGAGACACTTACTATGCAATAGCTGGCACAGAGCCAACTAACGAGCAAATCTTGGCCGCACTGAAATCAGGCAATGTGCTGGACAGCGCCGCCGATTTGGCAATCAACGGCTTGGATCTGCCGCCAGACTATGTCCCGCCTAACGCGTCAGTGGGAGAAAAAATTTCTCGAGGTCAAGCTTATACAGCGGCTCGTAGGGCTTACGGGCCAAATGCTACTTTTGATTGGACCGATCCAAAAACAGGTGTGACCAAAACCTATACGACTGAAAATCGTGAAGAGCAAATTATTCGACTTGACACCAACGCTGCAAACGCTGGTAAGTACGACAACCAAGTCACCGCCTACACAAAGTACAGGTTGCTGGACAACTTGAGCAGCCCCGACTTCAACCCTGCGGACTTGACCAAAGGTGAGATGACCAAGTTTGTTGACGCCTACACCAAGGCAGAGCCTTTGCAAAGGGCTGCAATGCTCAAGGGAGCTAACTCATCGACCTACAAAGTCATTGACACCCTTTTGAGTGAGACGGCGCGTTACAACCCAACTGGTGAGGTCACAACGAAGTTCACTGGGACGCCAAGCGGGACCATTTCGGCGTACAACCCAACCACCGTTGAGAGCATTCTTGATTCAGTAAAAACTGGCAAGAACGTGTTCAATGCTGGTTTGAACATTGCAACCGCCGACGTGGCGGGCGTGGTAACTCGGGGTGCTCAATTGCTTCGTGATTCATTGGGGCTTGACAACGCCACGGCTGACGGAATCCAGCAAATGTGGAGCAACTCCAAGGACAAGACGCTGAGAAGCTTGGCCACTGACGACCAGCGCGTCATTGCTGGTGGTATTGCCTCGGGCCTTGAGTCGGTTGCTTCATTTGCGGCCACTGGCCCTGTTGGGGCTTTGATGACCCTTGGAGCCATTGCTGCCAACAATTCATGGCAAGAGGGCGCAACCACTTGGATGGACAACACTGGGAAGACTTACGGAAGCAAGGATGAGGCCATTCGAGCTGCTGGTCAAAGCAACATCCGCCAATTGACAACAGAAGAAAACATGAAGCGGACGGCTGTCATGACGGCCCTTGAGATTGCTGGTGAGGCCGCTGGTATCCCCGGTATGAAGTTGCTCATGAAGGGCATTCCGCTCACTGGCAGTACTGGACAAATTGTCAACGGTGTCAAAAACTTTGCTGTAGGCATGGGTAACGAGCAGGTGTCTGAGCTGTTGACCACGACCGCTCAAATGGCTGCGGACAAGTGGACCAGCTTTGGCTTGGGCAAAGACGCCACGCTTGCTGACTTCACCAAAGCGCTTCAGGACACCGCGCTGGCCACCACGGCTGCCGTCGGTACTGCCGGGTCGATCTCGACAGCCACACGCAACATGATGGACCTGAAGAGCTACTCCAACCCGTTCTCAACAAACACCGGGCTGGACACCATTGAGCCAACTGTTCCCACGTTGAAGCAAGCCATTGTGACGCTTGGCCTGACCGAGAGTGATTACGCAACCATGCAGCGCAACATCACCAACAGCGTGCGTGCGGGCAATGCTTACATCGGATCTGCCGAGGACCTGATCTCTCAGACTTTGCAAGACAGGGGTATGTCAGCCGTTAAAGCTGACGCTGTTGCAAGTACGCTGGGCCAAAAAATGGAGACGGTCGCTGTCACTGAATTTTTGACGGCCAATGGAATTGATCCATCCAAGGTCGCGGCCTTAACGCCTTTGATTCAGTCTCAGCTCAACGAGTCTATTGATACTGCCAACGCTGCAAAAAATATTGCATCAATATTTGCGTCCGCTGGCATGGACCCGGCAACCGCTGGAAAAACGGCTGGAACCTTCTATTCAAACACCGTAGCAGCCCCGACAGTTACGCAGGCCGACATCGACCTATCAAACCAGCTTCTGAAAAACGCGGGGGTCGAGATTGGGACGGCATATGTGTCGCCGACCGGAAAAGCCAACACCGTTACGTCTTCAACAACTCCGGTTGACAACACGCAGCTCCAAACTACTTTTGGCACAACCGGAACAACTGCCAGCACTGGCACGGGCACAAACGTCGGCACGACCACTGGAGCCAATACTGGGACCAATACTGGCAGCTTTACGACCACCGGGGCCTTGACTGGCAACACGGTGACCGCAAACACCGGAACAAACACCGGGCTTAACACCACGACAACGACCGGGACCAATACTGGCACGAATACTGGCACGAATACTGGGACCACGACAACAACCAACAACCTGACCGATCTTCAGAGCAATATCAACAACCGGATTGCTGATTTGGTCAGGCAGGGCGTAACCCAGAACGAGGCCGTTCAGCAGGCAATCAAAGAAACGCAAGCTCAGGTCAAAACGGGCAATACGGCTGTAAATGCACGCATAGCTGAATTGGTTGCTCAAGGTCAGACAAATCAGCAGGCCACCGAAACGGCCATCAGGGAAACGCAGAATCAAGTTACCAAGCTTGCGACTCAGTTTGACACGCGTGTCAATGAGCTAGTTGCGCAAGGCAAGACGTACCAAGAGGCCACGCAAGCTGCACTGAAGGAAATCAACGAAGGCGTGGGCGGCTTGGAGATCAGCGTTGCTGACGTTCAAGAAAAGCAAAGAATTGCCGCAGAAGAGCAAAAGAAGGCCGCGCTTGAAGCAAAACGCGCAGCCAACACCAACACTTCAGCGCGGAACCTTGCCAGCGCCATGTCTTTGATTGCGCCCGCTGCTGGCGCTGCTGGGTTGGTTGATACATCAACCCCCGGCTTTAAAGACATCAGCTATAAAAATACTGGTGAAGCTAAATTTGAAAGCATTTTGTCGCCGTTCCAAGAAATGGTCGAGGAAAACACTTATGCAGCAAAGCCACAACAAACTGATTCTCAGACTCAACAACAAACTCAACAGGCGGCCCCAGTGAAACAAGAGCTTGACCCCCAAAAAGACCAATCTGGCGAGTCGAATTATTTCAACTACGGAAATTCGACCGAGATCGACCAACTGCTTGGCGGTAACCCCGGCACGCAAATGCTGTACTCCAAGGCTGGCGGCCTCGCTACCCCGCTGTTTGCTGGTGGTGGCGCTCCCCACAAAAGGAACTACGCTGGTGGCGGCTTGAACGTGATTGAGCACTCAGGCAAGATGCGAATCGACTTCCGCACCGGGAACGCCGTCACAGGCCCCGGCGATGGCCAGTCCGACGACATCCCGGCCATGCTGGCTGACGGGGAGTTTGTGTTCCCTGCTGACGTGGTGGCTGCCCTCGGGAATGGCTCAACCAAGGCCGGGTCAGATAAACTCTACGACATGATGCACTCCATCCGGGCGTATCACAGGTCGGCCAAGCCAAAGGATCTGCCGCCCCCGGCGAAGAAGTCACCTTTGGATTACCTTACGAAAACCGCCCGCAAGGCTAGGAGATAAGCATGTCAATCACGCAAGGCGCACCGTTACCCGATATTAAGACGACCGAGACGCGCACCGACAACGCTCCGTCGTACTACACCAACTACCTCACTGGCCTGTCAACCGCTGGCGCGAATGCCATGTCGCGTTCCCCGACGCAGTCTGTGGCTGGATATGACCCCTTGCAGGTCATGGGCTACAACAACCTGCCCGCCGCCGCAACCGCTGGCCAAGAGGGCATCAACGCAGCTCAGGACACTGCCGGGCAGGCCGCCAAAGGGATAACTCAAGAGCGCATTCAGGCCTTGTTGAACCCGTACACCGCCAACGTGGTGGACGAGATGGGCCGCCTGTCTCAGCAAAACGTCCAGCGCAACCTGCTGCCCACCATGAAGGCTGGGTTTGTGGGCACTGGCGGCCTTGGCAGCCAACGCTACGCCAACGCCCTTGGGCAGTCCTTGGCTGACGTTCAGGCTGGGCTGACTGGCCAGCAGTACGGCGCGTTATCCCAAGGTTATACACAGGCCCTGAAGGGCGCTTTGGATGAGGCTTCGCTGCAAAACCAAGTGGCCCAGACGCAAGGCAAGCTGTCGGACATTGAGCAGAACCAAGCGCTCACGGGCGCTGGCGCTTTGACCAAGGCTGGCGCAGAGCGTCAAGCCTACCAGCAGAGCCTGCTGGACGCCCCGCTCAAGACCGCAACGACGGCCTCTGGCCTTATGCGCGGCTTGACCGTGCCGGGCGGGCAAACCTCGACGTTTGTGGGTCCAAAGGCTGGCTCGTACCAGACGTCGGACTTGGCCAACGTCATGGGTGTGCTGTCAATGCTGGGCAGCACCGCTGGTGGCAAGGGCATGCAGACCGTTGCTGGCGCTGGCGCTGGACTGGTCGATTACCTCAAGGGCCTTGCAACTGGCAACAAAGATTTGTTTGGCGGCTACAAAGTTGACCCAAGCGAATTTGCTGGCGGCAACGCCACGGGCACTGGCGTTTACTACGACACCGCCACTGGCGACTACTACGACTCCAACGGTAACGTAGTCCCAATCACTGGCGGCGAGGGAGAATAAGATGGCCGAAGCTAAAGCCCCGACAGCAAGTTATTTGCCCGGCGAAGATCCAGAGACGCTTGAGGCCAATCGCCGCTATCAAGAGGCGTTGGCCAAGCTCACCGATTCTCTGGACAACCGCAAGAACCGATTCTTCGACCCCACCATGCTGGCCATGGCGCAGGGTTTTCTGGCCCCTACGCAAACGGGCGGCTTTGGCGAGTCCCTTGGCAACGTGGCTGGCAGGCTCGGCCCCGCCGAGGCCGCCGCACTGAAAGAGGAGCAGGACCTTGCCCAGCAAAAATTTGCAGTGGCTGGCCAAGGGCTTGAGCTTCAGCGCCTGAAGTCACGCGACGCTGCGTTGAACCAATACCTCAACCCCACAGCGCCAGCATCCGCACCTGCACCCGCAGCAGGCCCGCTGTCAGGCCCAAAGGCGGCCCCAATTGCTGGGCCGCAGGCTGGCCCCTTGTCTGGTGGCGAAACGGCCCCTATGCCCGTTCCTGCGCCTCCTGCGCCCGTTCCTGTTGCTCCGCCTGCCCCACCTGCTCCGCCTGTTGCTGGACCGCTGTCACAAGCCCCAGCACAGCCAGCCCCGCGCCCACTGCCGCCTGCCCCTGCGCCAGCACCTGCTCCTGCTCCTGCGCCCACTCCGGGTCCGGTAAAGGCCACGGTCATTGGTTCGCCTCAAGGCGCACTGACGGCCATGGAGGCCAACAAGCCGCCCGGCTTCGAGGGCATCGACGGCATTCAGGTCGCACCGCCAAACCCCAATTTCATGACAGGGCGCGACTACGTCCGCCTGAACCGCTATGACAAGAGCAAGTCGCCGGGTGACCTGATCAAAGAAGGCCAAGAGATCGAGCAAAAGCGCTACCGCGACAAAGAGGGTGGCGTGCTTGACTTGGCCACTGGCAAGTTTTACCAGTACCCCACGGGCAAGACCGAAGAGGTCCAGCTCTACGGTTACCCCGGCACGCACAAGGTGGACGCACGCACTGCGGCCAGACTCAGCATGCTGGCTGCCAACGACGACCCCGCCTATCACGATCTGGCCAAGCGCGTTGTTGAAGGACCGCGCAAAAAAGGCCCAGAAAAAGATGGCGAAAAGCCCAACAAGCTCAAGTCAGTGCAAGAGCTTGATCTTGAGTCCAAAAAAGCCGAAAAGCTGCAAACCGCCGCGATTGAATCCGAGATTGAATCTCGCAAAGATTTCAACCAGCGCAAGAAGGACGCGGACGAGACCATCACCACGGCCAACGTGTTCCGCAAATTTGCGTCAGACCCAAACGCCAAAGCGATGTTCGGTATTCTCAACAACGACAAGATCTCGTCGGGTATTGCAACGCTTGTGCGCGACGGTATTGGTTTGCCGGGCTTCACCGTTGGTACAAAGGCCATCGAAGATGTCATGCGCAACGCGGATTTGAAGCCAGCAGATCAGGCCAAGTACCGCACGTTCTTGATGTACGCAACACAGATGCAGTTGCAGCAGTCAAAGTACATGAAGGGCGCTGTGTCTGACTTCGAGCAGCGCTTGATGGCCAACGCTGGCATCACTGGCCAAGATACGCCAGAGTCGATCCGCATGAAGGCCGACCTGATGACCCGCCGTGCGCAGTTTGATCGCCGCGTAGCCAAGGCATTCAAAGACTCCAAGATGACCGCCGACGAGTTTATTGATTCCGACCGCTACATGGAAATGCGCGATAAGTACAACGAGGACCTCGCCGAACTGTCGTCTGGCAGCAAGGTGCTTGCACCAACTCCAGCCAAGCCCGCAGCACCAGCCGCTGGTGGCGCGGAGCCAAGCAAAGACTTTATCCGCGATCCCGTGACTGGAGTGATCCGCAAGAAGAAAGCAGGTGAGTGATATGGCCAATAAAAACATTGCCCAGTTCATTGAAACCTACGGACCTGTTGCGCAGCAGGTCAGCAAAGAGATCAACGTCGATCCCAATGTGTTGCTGGGCCAGTGGGGACTCGAGAGCCGCTGGGGTCAAACCGAGATGGCCAAGACCCACCACAACTTGGGTGGCATCAAAGACTTCAGCGGAAAGGGCCATGAAGCCAAGGACAACAAGACCGGGTCCATAGACAAGTACGTCAAGTTCGAGGACCCCGAGGTCTTTGGCATGTACTACGTCGATCAGATCAGGCGCAATTTTCCGAATGCCATCAACACCGGGCCAGACATTGGCGCGTTCACTCGCGGCTTGGCCTCTGGCAAGAGGGGGTCCTACTTCGGCGTGCCACCTGAAGACTACGAGAAAAGCTTGTCGAGCGCCCGCTCTGCCATACCCGAAAACAAGGCGCTACCCTTTGAGCCAACGGCCCAGCCTGCGGAAAAGCCAACCGAGGGCGACGGCGATCCTGTTTTGATAAACGCGCCCCCACCCCCGCCCCCAACCGAAGACACGTCTGGTGCAAGCGCTGGCGAGCGGTTCCTTGGTGGTGCTGCGGGCGCTGGTGTTGGCGTTGCCGCCTCTGGTGTCAGGGGCGTGTCCAACGCACGCACAAACATGGCGGCCACCCGCGCAGGCGCTGAAGAGACGGCCCGCATCGCTGCGCAGCAACGTGCCGCAGCCTCAGCCGCAGCAGCCGTGCCTCCCAGCGCTGCACCTGCCGCACCCCCCAATGCTCCCAAGCCCCCACTGGGCAGCAGCATCATGTTCCAAAACCCACCGCCTGTTGGTGGTAGCTTGCAGGTCCCAATGGGCGCAGCCGACGCTGGCCGCATGGCCCCCGGCCAGACTGGCAACATGGTTTACAACTATGCAAAATCTGCCGACCTGACTGACATTTAAGCTGGCCGCGCTTTGGACATGACCAAGCAATCTGGCGGCGTTCATGACTTGGCCGCACAGCGCCGCGAGGCTATGAACAAGCTCAAAAACATGGGCATGGGCAACTTTGTTGAAAACCCAATGTATGGGGGCATCATGACTGAGGCCCCAAGCGCTGGTGGTGGCGTCAGGACCGTAGGAGGAGTGCCGCAGTCGTTTGCTGTGAAGCCCCCTGTTGCGCCAAACCCAGACCTTCCATTGGGGCAGCCGGGTGGGTTGTCGCAGATACCCCCCAGACAAGTCATTCCAACGACTCCACCGCCCCCACCACCGCCTTCTGTCGGGGCAAAAGCAAAGGCTGGTCTTGATTGGATAACGGGTAAGTTTGCGGGAATGTTGAAGCCAGTTTCTACGGCAGTGGGAACGGCTGGAAAGTACGCCGTGGGACCGCTGGCTGGGCTGTCCGCTGGGTTAGATTTGTCTGAGATTGCGCACGAGTACGACAAGCCTGCGGACCAGCGCGACTACACAAAAATGGGACTGAAGGCGGCCAGCGCGATTGGTGGCGGCCTGTCGTTGATTCCAGCAACTGCACCCCTTGGCATTCCGTTGTCGCTTGGCGCGACTGCTGCTGATTTGTACCGGGAAAATCCAGAGTACATCAAACAAAAAATGAAGGAATACACTGGGTATTCCCCCTAATTCAAGCGGCCCTCCCCGCTTGAGTTGCCGTGGCTTTGCCAGTTGCCAGCGGCATTTTTAATCCCCCATCCTTCGCGGGATGGGGGCTTTTTTAAGGGTACTGCCGTTGTAGCTTGTTGGCCACTTCGCGGTTCATGTGGGCCACGATTGTGACGCAGCGCTTGTGCTCCTCAGCCGTGATCAGGGGGCGCAGCACGGCCTCAAGCTTTTGCGCAAATTGCAAGATGTCCACTTCGTCGGCGAGCAGCGGATCTGGCCGCTTCTCGTCGCTGTAAAAAAACACTTGCTTGACCAGATCTTCACTTAGATAAGATTTCATTTTTGGACTTCCATAGTTCCCAGTTAACGATAGTGTTACGAGCCATCGAGCGGTGCGCGTGACCCGTGTAGGGGTTGAGTTCGCTGTCCAAGAATTCATCAACGACGTTTTCTTTTGACAGCATCATCTCGTGCTTTTCGGCGGCCTCTGCTGATGAGAACAAAGTGCCGTCCGAGGCTTGAAATGCGGTGATGGGTTTCATGAGTGTTGGTTCTTCAGTTGCCAAAATTTAAGCAGCGAGCAAAACATCTCCCAGCCGCGAGCAAGATCCTCCTCGGACCATTCCTTCACGACCACAAGACCCGGCACACTGCGCGAGACAAACACGTTGGCGCAGCGAGCCTTGGGAATGCCAAGGCCCACGCGGTAAGCCGCCAACTGCATGAGGTGATCATCATACGCATCGACCTTGTTGCCGTCCGTAAATTCTTTGGTCTTCACGTCGGCCACGATGCCGTCACCAACGACGCTGTGCAGGTCGCACTTGCCGCCAAAGCCGTGGCTGTGACCGAAGGCGCGTTCAGCGATCCAAGGCTGCTGGCCAAAGATAGCGTCCAGAGCGGCCACAGTGCCCTTGACATGGGCCTCGTGGCGCGTGACCACCTCACCCTCGTAAAAGCCTTGGATCGATGCGTGAATGTCCGTGCCAGCGTCTGCTGCGGCCCGGCCCTGCTCCTTGCTGTCGCTCATGATGCGCTCGATGTACACCTCCTCTGGCTCGCTGGGTATGCGAGGCAGTGTGAGCGCAGCCAGCAGCACTTGCTTTTGCAGCCACTGGATGAGCGCAGGCTTGGCCATCACGTTCAGGACCGTGGTGACGCTGGGCACAAGGTTCTCGGTGCGGGCGTCGCGCAGCGTGGTGTTGCGCTCCTTGCCGTTCTTGCCGATCACCGTGTAGCGCGGCACGCCGTCGCGGGTGTACCAGTGATTTGACTCGCTGGCGCGTGGTTCTTTTGCTGTGATGGTCATAATTTGCATAGCTCCTGTTTTGCTTTGTCGCTGAAGTATTTGGACAGCGTCATGAGGATGTATGGAACATCCTCGACTGCCCAAAAAAATCCAGTTTTGGTTTGGGCAAACGGTTTAATGCCCAAGTTTTTCAGCAATTGAGACGGCAGGTGAATGCCTGCAATTTCACTCAGTTGCGTCGTTGACACGGTGCGAGGCACGACCTGTTGAGGTTCAGCCTGAAGCTCCGGTTTTGGCACGGGTGGGGGCATGTTTGCCATGTGCTCTTTGAGACGGTTAAGCCAGTCCATTACAGAATCCTCATGATTTCAAGAACACCATTGACACGGTTGATCGTTGTAGTTACTGATCCTTTGCCCCACATCTTGTGCGCGGCAGAGGTTGAAGACGACTGCACGTCGAGCGCGTCGTATTTGCCAAACGGGACCTCGACCACGTTGCCGACCATCATTGACGAGATGTAGGTGCGGACGTAGTGCGATCGCTCTCCGTGCGGGTGCTTGCGGACACTGCTGCGCACGGTGGGTTCCTTAACGGCCAGAAGGCCGTGTTTGTTGCCCAGAGGGTCAATGATTGCGTAAGAGCATTTCATGCCCTCCAGCATCGATATAGCGCGTTTGAGCACCACTTCTTGAATGTTTGACATCTGCAAAATTGACGGTTGGCTCATATGGCCCTCCAAACTCTTTGACTACGGCCTGACTGGCCAACAATTTCTTTCTCCGTAGGTTCCGCATACCCTGCTTTTTGCAGGTCAGGGAGCCGTCGCCAGATTTGATCTGGACGCAACCCAAGCCGGGTTGCAAGCTGCTCAAAAGTGCCGTCGCCCTTTTTGAGTTCTTGATAAATTTTTGAGCAAATATTGCCAGCGAATTCATCGACTCGAAGTGCAGCCTTCTTTGAGGTGCTTGGGTCTTCGAGTCGAGCCAGCTTGCGTGGTTCGATGTGCATGCCAGTTGCCTTTTGATCAGAAGGGTATGTCGTCGTCCATGTCATCAAACCCAGAGCCTGTCGAGGCGGGCTTGCTGGGCTGGTCACCATTGCGGGCACGCCACTCTGGTGAGCTTGCGATCTTCTCCTTCAAGCCGTTGCCAAAGGTCTCGAACAGCTCCATGTCGGGGTTCTCGATGACGAACATGGCCAGCTTGTTGAAGCCTTCGGGCAAACCAGCCTTCTTGATTGCCACCGGGACCGGGTTGATCGAGATGATGTTGGTGTACTCCTTGCCGTTGTTGCCAACTGACTTGGCCGCTGTGATCATGGCCCACGCGCCCAGCACGTTCTTCAGCTCAAAGCCACGCAACTCGTCGGCAGTGAAGTCGCGGCCACGCCAAGCTTGCAGGTCCTTGCGCAGCGTTGCCTTCTCGGCCAACGACAGGGTGAAGTTCTTGCTGATTGACATCGGCTCGCCTTTGGCTGTCACCAGCGCGTTGCCGTTGTCGTCTTCGCCGTGTACCTCGAACTGGATCATTACCTTTTGAAGGTGCTTGACCTGCCCTTGATACTCGGATTTTTGTGTGCCGAGGTCCACAATTCGGTAGCACCGTGCAAGGTGCATTCCGGGTGCTACGGGGGTAAAGCTTCCGCCGCCGCTGTCTTTCGCTGTCAAACTCATTTGTCGCTCCTAGGTTCAGGTTTAAAAAAAGACGCTATGGGCACGCCGCACTCTGTGCAGATCATTGCCCAGTCGTCTTGGGTAGCAACGCCTGCGATGGCCCGGCAAAGGGCCTCCTCAAGCATTTGCATTCGTTCCAGCATGAGCTGTTGAAATTCGGCTTCGTTGTGCATGTCAGTTCTTGGCCAAGTAGTAAGCCAAGCACACCACAATGGTCAGCGTTATGCTGCTGCCGGGGCCAAGAAGAAACCGCACAACCGCTTCAAAAAAATTACGCATAGTTCGCTTTTGAGTTAAAGTTTCGCCACTGTAGCAAGTTTAATTTCAAAATACAACCCCCTTGCATAATATTTTTTCTAGTGTATGATGCGCTTAAACCAACCAAGGAGAATGATCGCATGACACTGACTGAATTTTTTGAAAACAAGCCACGGGGGTCGAAGATCGCGATGGCGCGAAAGCTCAACGTGAGCAAGACGTGGATGAGCCTCATCATCAGCGGAAGGGAGCTTGCAAGTCCTGAGCTGAGTGGAGCCATCGAGCGCTACACCAAGGGTCAAGTGAAGCGCACAACATTACGGCCCGACATCTTCGGGGACCTAAAATGATCTGGTACAAATTCCACCTTGGTGACTACATCACCCACACCACGCATCTGAGCGATGCAGAGGACTTGGCTTACCGCCGCCTGTTGGATTTGTACTACATGAGCGAAAAGCCAATCCCACTCAATACCGAATCGGTTTCGAGAAAAATCCGCCTAGATTTGGACATAACCGAATCGGTTTTGGGGGAGTTTTTTGAAAAGACCGAAAACGGGTATTTCAACCATCGTTGTGATGCCGAAATAGCAAAATATCAAGCTCAAGTCGCAAACAATCAACGACTCGGAAAGCTAGGCGGCAGGCCGAAGAAAACCGAATCGGTAACCGAATCGGAACCGAAAGTTAACCCTAAGAAGATACAGATAAAGAATAATATATCGTCGCAAACGACGATGTCATCACGATTTGACGAGTTCTGGTCATCATGGCCAACGTCAAAGCGCAAGGTGGCCAAGTCAACCTGCGAGACCAAGTGGCTCAAGCTGAAGCTCGACAACGTAGCGGACCAGATTCTTGCCCACGTCAACTCGATCAAGGGCAGCGAGCAGTGGACCACCGGGTTTGAACCAGCACCCCTGACGTACATCAACCAGCGCCGCTGGGAGGATGGTGTGGCCGAGCAGTCTTTTGCGCGGAGGGTGATATGAAAACCGAGAAGGCATTTCCAAACCCACATCGGACTGATATGACGGGCATGACCCTGCGGGATTATTTTGCGGCAAAGGTTTTACCTCAGTGTTTGCAGGTATGTGGGACAAAAGCAACCGCCGCAGAAGAAGCGTACCGCATCGCAGACGCAATGCTGAAAGCGAGGGAGCAATGACCCCCGTCGAAAATCTGATCTCGCGTTTGGACAAGGTCAAGGGCCGCAACGGGTCATGGACCGCCAGATGCCCTGCACACGACGACAAGGGGCCTTCGCTGGCCGTTCGTGAGGGTGAGGATGGTCGGGTGCTGCTGCACTGCTTTGCAGGCTGCCAGACGGCCAACGTGCTAGGTGCGATCGGCATGGACATGACCGACTTGTTCCCGCCCGACGAAAAGCGCCGCGACTACACCGTGACTGGCAAGCCCAGCATGAAGCCCGCGTTCTTTGCAAGCGACCTGATGCGCATCATTCACTTCGAGGCCCTCGTGGTCCAGATCGTGGCGTTTGACATTGCCAACGGCAAAACCCCCAACCAAGAGACCCGCGAGCGCATGCTCACGGCCTACCAACGAATTGACGAAGCGACGAGGTACGCAAATGTCTAACGTGACTGCAATTGAACAACGGGCGCGGGCGCTCGATGAGGCCCGCAAGGTGCGGCTGGTGAAGGCGCAAGAGATTGACACCGAAAAATATCTGAAAGCTCACGACGTGACCCACAAAGTCCACGACGCATCGGTTTGGCTTGAGGAGTTGCAGCAGGACCTGATCAACCCGCCCGCCAAGGACACGAGCACCACCATGCCGTGGGCCAAGACTCACTCGACCTTCAGATACCGACCCGGCGAGGTGACCCTGTACGCGGGCAGCAACGGCGGTGGCAAGTCCTTGGTGACTGGCCAAGTGGCCATGGGCCTGATCAAGCAAAAGCAGCGTGTGTGCATTGCCAGCTTTGAGATGAAGCCCAAGCGCACCCTGTACCGCATGCTGCGCCAGTTCGCTGGCGAGAATATCGACTTCCCACGCTACACCGACAAGGCAACCTACATTGGCCGCCTGCTTGGCCGATTCATCGATTACTCGGAGAACGGGCTTTGGCTGTACGACCAGCAGGGGACCACGTCAAGCCAGCAGGTGATTGCCATGGCCCGGTACTGCGCGGTCGAGCTGGGCGTGCAGCATGTGTTCATCGACAGCCTGATGAAGTGCGTGACTGGTGAGGACGACTATAACGCCCAAAAGAGCTTTGTCGATGAGCTGACAGCGCTGGCGCGTGACCACAACATTCACATTCACTTGGTCCACCACATCCGCAAGCTGGGCAGCGAAGAGATCCAGCCAAGCAAAACCGACATCAAAGGCTCGGGCGCGATCGCGGACCAAGTTGACAACGTGCTGCTCATGTGGCGCAACAAAAAGAAGGAACACGACATTCAGAATGGCCAGATCCCTGACCACAAAAAGCCAGACGCTTTGCTCATGTGCGAGAAGCAGCGCAACGGTGAAGCTGAGGAGTGGTACAGCCTTTGGTTCAACCGCGAGAGTCAGCAGTTTGTGGATGAGAGCGGAGGTGTGCCGATGTCGTTTGACGACCGAGGTGCATTTTGAATGGCGAAGGGCAAGGGCCAGACGAGCATCGTCACCGTTGTCTCGTTCGATGGGTCATCAAGCGACGCATACAGGATCGCGATGCAGCGCACCGATGGCTCAACGGTCACACTGACCACACTGGCCGTCGTCACAAGGGCTGGAATGACTTACATGCAGGCTCTCGACTTGAACAAGATGTTCGGGATCAATGGATCAAAGGTAACCGAGGTAACGAAGGAGAATGGAAATGAACTTTGACAAAAACATTTTTTCACAGGCTCAAACCCTGTTCACGCAGAACGAGTTTGACAAAGCACTGACCGAGGCTAAGGCCGAGATCATGTCAGTTGCAATTCAGACCACCAAGCAGGCGATGTTCTTGGAGCGCAGGGCCTGTGCCCAGATGCTGTTGGACATGGCCGACATGGAGGACGAGGGCGCGGTTTGCACAGCGTTGCGCAATGCAGCCGAGAACCTGATGAATCGCATCCCTTCGCAGAACCAATGACACTCGATCAAGCCATCGCGAGTATTCGCGACATGCAAGAAAAGTTTGCAAACGGCGTCACCTTGACGCTGCCGTGGCCGCCGAGCGTGAATAAGTACTGGCGCACGTTTCAAGGCCGCATGATCATCAGCGCAGAGGGTAGGTCCTACCGCAAGGCAGTGGCCGACCAAGTGCTGATTCAGCGCGGGGCCAAGCACTACGCAGGCAAGCTGTGCGTGGTGATCGAAGCCTTCAGGCCAGACAACAGGCGAAGGGATCTTGACAACTTGCTGAAGGCGGTCCTTGATGGCTGCACTCACGCGGGTGTTTGGGAAGACGACAGCAACATCGTTGACCTGCGAATTTATTGGGCCGACGCAGTCGGTGGAATGTTAAAAGTGAAAGTGAGCGAAGTATGAACGACACAGCATTGAAGGTGCAATGGTTTACCAGCGCGAAGGGCGCGGTGGGCATTGCAATGATTCAAACACATGATGGCAAGATCGAATACCGCATCAGCCCGGTCGATGGGTTCCTCGAGCATATGGACGTGCTACAGATTGTGGCGTGGGGCGCACGGTTCCCGGACCCTGCTGGTGGCGCATTGTTTGGGAGTGCAGCATGAAAGACGAGCCGCAATTGATCGACATCTTTGCGATGTTTGCAATGCTCAAAATGGATTGGAAGCGCGGCCACGATTCTGAAAATGCAACCGATGCGTACATAGTGGCCGAGTCGATGATGAATGCCAGAAAACTTTTTATTAACAGCGAAGGAGAGTGTGATGAGCGAAAAACTGATTGACCCACAAGCCGCAGTCGATTTCATGATTGCGAAGTCCAAGGCGTATGCGATCAGCGAGGGCAACAAGACCTACATGGAAGAGCTGCGCAAGACCATCAAGGCCGAGCAAATGATCGAGGCTGAGAACATGGGTCACAAGTCGGCTGCAATGCAAGAGCGCGAGGCGTATGCGTCGGACAGGTACAAAGAGCATTTGCTGGCGCTCAGGCAAGCCGTGGAGGTCCGCGAAGAGCTGCGCTGGATGCTGATCGCCGCACAGGCCCGCATCGAAGTGTGGCGGTCGCAGGAGGCCAGCAACCGTGCAGAAGGGAAGGCCACGATATGAAGACCGAAGAGGACGAAGAGTTTGAGCGCATCGAGCGCGAGCAGGCCAAGGGCTGGCGCAAGCGTCAGATCGAAGACGAAAAAGAAAAGCGTTGCCCCACATGCAACAAGCTGATCACCGACGAGGATGTCGAGAATGACTGAACCCGCAAAGAAAACGTGCTCGGTGTGCCGCCTGCGACCAGCAGAGAAGCAGGTGCGCACCAGCGATGGCCGAGTGCAGTGGCGGTGCATGACCTGCCACAACTTGAAAAACCGAATCGGTTTCAGCAAGCGCAAGCAATGACGACCATCGCCGAGCGCAAGCACATGAGCCGGGTGGCCGAGCTGGGCTGCGCGGTGTGCAGGCGCATGGGGTACGAGGGGACCCCCGCCGAATTGCACCACCCAAGGGCCTTGGCGGGGGGCTGGGGGCGCTCAAGCCACATGGACGTCATCCCACTATGCCCAGAGCACCACAGGGGCAAGACGGGCCTCCACGGGCTTGGCACGAAGGGTTTCCCCAAGCACTGGGGATTCACCGAGCTGGAGCTGCTGGAGGACGTCCGGGGCTTATTAGGGTTTGTCCCTACAAAATAATTTAAAAAAGCTGTTGACTCGTTTAATTCTGAGTTACACTAGCATCACTGACACAGCAAAACCGCACAGTCAGAAACACAGAAGGACAGCGAAATGAACACCACCATCACCACCCCAGCAGCCCACGACGTTGACGCCCTCGGCGCACTCTTGGCCCAGATCGCCGAGCTGACAAAGCAGGCCGACGCCATCAAGGACGGCATCAAGAACGACGCCAGCCTCACTGGCGACAAGGTCTTCGAGGGCGACCTCTTCAAAGCCACCTACGTCGAGAGCAACCGCTCGGTCGTAGACAGCAAGGCTCTGTTCGCCGAGCTGGGCGCAACCCCTGAGCAGATTGCACGTCACACCAAAGTGACCGCAGTGTTCAGCGTCAAAGTCACCAGCCGTTAAATCAACCGCCCCCTCGGGGGCTTACAGCGAAGGAAAGTGAAATGAGAGCAATAGTAAAAGCCGCAAAATCAATACCCGAAATGCAATTTGCTTTTGAGTGCATTTGTGCTGATGACAAAAAAGAACCAGAAGATTACACCGACGAAGAGATTGTGAGCGAGGCAGAGTACCGTCTGTCTAACTACTTCGAAGACGGCCACATAAACAACGACGAAATGCGAATGGGCGACGATCCTGAGTGCAACAAAATTGCTCAAAGGGACATCAGAATGCTCAAGGCGTTTATTAAGAAGTACAAGACCACTGACAGTCAGTGGAGCAAGTACATCAACCATCTCATCAAGTAAACCAACCGGGGGCTTCGGCCCCCATCAAAAGCGAAAGGAAAGCGAAATGGATAACTACAAAGCAGTGGGCCTTGCAGAGGGCTTCATCGAGGCGGACAGCGAAGAGCAGGTGCTGGCTGCATGGCAGCACCTTGTGGACACCGGGCTTGCTTGGCAACTGCAAGGCTGGTTCGGTCGCACGGCCCAGCAACTCATCGACAGCGGTTACATCACAGCATAAGGAGCGAATCATGAAAGTCAAAATCAAAGCACACGTTCACTACAACAAATACCATTGGCAGGACAAAGGAGAGTTTGAAATTTTCAGCGTCAAATTTGACGACGACAACCATCGGACCTATGTCGGCGAGCAAGAGATTGAGATCGACGTGCCCGACGACTACGACCCACGCGCACAGCAAATTGCAGCGCTAGAAAAGCAACGGCAAAAAGTCATGGCCGACTACCACAAGACGGTCACCGAGATCAACGACCGCATCAGCAAATTGCAAGCACTGGAGTACACAGCATGAAGCACGCCGAAGCCACATACATCGACCTCGGGTACAAGTACGAGCGGGCGCAGTCGCCCAAGTCCGGGCAGGCCGTCGCGCAGGCCATCAGGGCGCTCATGGAGGTCGAAACGATCGAGGATAGGACCGAGGCCCGCTACTTGGTCGAACGAGGCCGCCAAGAGGCCCGCCAAGGGGTTGCAGCATGAACGCGCCTGAGACCGTGATGTCGGACTACATCAAAGGCTTTGACGCTGGGTACAGCTACGTCCTTTGCGAGATCGAGCGCTGGCAAGACGAGGTCGGCGAGGACCTGCATGTGCTGCTGGCGCACCTTCGCATGGAGTCCAAGCAGGGTAGGGAAAACACCTAGAAAATATTTGGGGTTGGCTGTTGTATTGTTTAATTTGCGGTTACACTATCATCACTGCACCGTCGCAGGTAACACAGAAACGAAAGCGAGATCATCATGGAAAAAGCAAACTTCAGCCAACTGCTCCAAGACGCCGTCAACCAGCCCGGCATCATCAGCAAGTGCTACAGCACGTTCCACGGCTACAGCATCGGCAACCAACTGCTGGCTTGGTCCCAGTGCGTGTCGCGTGAGAT
>CAMDXR010000007.1 GCA_945877725.1 Limnohabitans sp. Rim8 | reverse complement strand
TTGTTGTCAGAAAGAATTTCACGCACCAGCGCATTGCTTCGTACGCGGGTGGACATTGCCACTGAAACACAAAATCAGGTGTTGTTGGAAAAACTGACGAAAGGTCAGGCGCTTCAATTGCGTCTGCAAAGCACTGTAGAAGGGCTTTCAATCGCCGCGATTTCTTACTATGTGGTCAGTCTGTTGTTGTATGGCGCCAAGGCCTTGCATGCAGCCGGCATGCCAATGGATCCTGAAGTTGCAGTGGGCTTACTGGTGCCCCTTGTGCTTTGGTTGGTTTGGCGCACGTCTAGAAAGATTCACGCCAAGCTGAAAGCCTCCGATGAGTGAACCCCATAACTAAAGAGTCATAAGCAGATCAGTCAATGGGCAAGGTGATTGCAGAAAAAATCACGCCACCGCCAAGGCAGACCTCTTGATCGTAGATCACGGCGCTTTGACCGGGGGTGACGGCCCACTGATTTTCACCAAAAGACAGCTCAAAACCGGATTGACCATCTGGGGTCGTGAGTTTGTTGAGTTGGCAAGGGGCATCGGCCTGGCGGTAGCGGGTTTTGGCTGCAAATTGGCCATCTTCGGGTGACTGACCTGCACACCAACTGATGTCGACGGCTTGCAAGCAGGGAGACAAAAGCCAGGGGTGGTCGTGGCCCTGAACCACCCAAAGGGTGTTTTTTTCGATGTCCTTGCGTGCAACAAACCATGGCGTGTGCTCGCCGCCTCCGCGCTGGGCGCCTTTGACCTTGATGCCGCCAATGCCCAAGCCTTGGCGTTGACCCAAGGTATAAAAACTCAAGCCCACATGCTTGCCAATGGTTCGGCCCGAGGGGTCTTTAATCGGGCCGGGTTCTTTGGAGATGTAGCGGTTTAAAAAATCGCGAAAGGGGCGCTCCCCAATAAAGCAGATGCCAGTCGAATCTTTCTTTTTGGCGTTAGGAAGACCGATTTCTTCGGCAATTCGGCGGACTTCGGTTTTGTGCAGTTCGCCCACTGGAAACATGGTTTTTGACAATTGTTCTTGATTGAGCCGATGCAGAAAATAGCTTTGGTCTTTGCTGGCATCCAGTCCCTTCAACAATTCGTGCCGACCCGTTTGGTTGTTCAGACGCACGCGGGCGTAATGTCCCGTGGCAATTTTTTGAGCCCCCAGACGCATGGCGTGGTCGAGAAATGATTTGAATTTGATTTCAGCATTGCAAAGGATGTCCGGGTTGGGAGTGCGGCCAGCCTGATATTCGCGCAAAAATTCTGAAAATACGCGGTCTTTGTAATCTGCAGCAAAATTGACATGCTCAATTTCAATGCCCAACACATCGGCGACGGCGGCCGCATCTACAAAGTCGACATTGGAAGAGCAATAGCCAGTGTCATCGTCATCTTCCCAATTTTTCATGAAGATACCAATGACTTCATGGCCCTGTTGCTTGAGCAAATAGGCCGTGACAGCGGAGTCGACGCCGCCGGACAAGCCGACGACCACACGAGAGAGTTGTGACATGCCTAGATTATCCTGTGACTGATGACAATGTCTGAAAAGGGCATGAATTTACAATGCCCTAGCGACACAAAAATGATGCCTAACTGCACCTGGTGCCAATATTTCAGAACTTTCCTGCGCGACGTGGCCCAGGGGCTGTTCATCATCACCCACAGTGGTTTGGCCATGGTGGGCTTGACTGCGGCCAGCCTTGTGGTGGCGCTGTGGCTGAACCCGAGTTGGCTTCACATGACCGAAGGCGCGGTTTTTAACTGGCTGCGTGAACGGCAGGTCTTGCTTTCTTGGTTGCCAGAAAACACGGCTGAACGTGCAACAGCGGTCAAATTAGAGACCCTAACACCTTCACAGGCCGCCGTTGCGCAGTGGCTTGGGCGCAAATACAAGGTGGCACCAGAACCCTTGGCCGCGTTGGTGGCCGAGGCGTATGTGCTGTCCAAAAAATCAAAACTGCCTCCTCATTTGATATTGGCAGTGATGGCCATCGAGTCAAATTTTCATCCTTTTGCGCAAAGCCAGGTGGGGGCGCAGGGCTTGATGCAAGTCATGACCGACATCCATGAGAAACGTTACGAAGACTATGGCGGCCGTTTTGCCGCTTTTGACCCGATTGCCAATTTGCGCGTAGGCGTCGCGGTTTTGGCCGAGGCCATCAAAATTCGAGATGGCTCTATAGAGGACGGGTTGAAGTTTTATTTGGGCGGCTATGCCCTGACCGAGGATGGCGGCTATGTTGCCAAAGTATTGGCGGAACAAGAACTGCTGAACCAAGTGGCCGCAGGCAAAAAAGTGCCTACTAACTAAGAACCAAGCCCACAGACCCAGTGGTTTATTTCTGCAATGGCGGTAAATTGCCCACTGCGGGGTCGGTATAGATCACGTTGAGCGGGAAGCGCTGACCAGCCAAGTGGTCTTCGATGCATTGCAAAACCAAGGGGCTGCGGTGGCGATCTGAACTGGCCCGCACCTCATCTGGGGTCATCCAAAGGGTACGCACAATGCCCTCATCCAAGCTTAATTCTGGCTGGTGCTCTCCGATTTCGCCGCAAAAAGCCATGCGCACATAAGTAATGTCTTCGCTTGTAGAAGGTCGCTGAAAGCGGGACAAATAAATGCCCACGAGGGCCGTTGGGGTAAACGGGTGAGCCGTTTCTTCGAGAGTTTCACGGGCGCAACCTTCAGCAGGCGATTCGCCAGGATCCAAGTGACCGGCCGGATTATTAAGGCGCAAGCCCTCAAGGGTGTTTTCTTCGATCAACAAATAACGGCCATTTTTTTCAATAATGGCGGCAACCGTGACATTGGGTTTCCAGCGTAAGTCCATGGGTGAATGATGTCAGGAATTGGGCAAGGGTATACCCGAATTGCCGTTAAAAAGGGTCTTGTACGTTTCAGTATATATTTTGACCCTTAATTTGCGTTCAAATAAGCAAGTTACGCGATTTCATAATTTTCAGGAGATTAAACATGCGCATTGGCGTGCCACGAGAGATATTCCCCGGTGAAAAACGGGTGGCCACCGTGCCGGATGTCGTGACCAAACTGGTCAAACTCGGATTTGATGTGGTGATTGAAACGGGGGCTGGCGAGTTGGCCGACTTGTCCGACGACGCTTACAAAGAAGCGGGTGCTGCCATTGCGCCCAGTGCCGCCGAACTTTGGAGCGGCAGCGACCTTGTTTTCAAAGTGCGCGCCCCAACGCCTGACGAAGTGGCTCTGATGCATGAGGGCCAAACGCTGATTGGCTTCTTGTGGCCTGCCCAAAACCCCGATTTGATGCAACAGTTGGCGGCCCAAAAGGTCACAGCCCTGTCTATCGACGCGCTCCCACGCACGCTCAGCCGAGCCCAGAAGATGGATGCACTGACCTCCATGGCGGGTGTCAGCGGCTATCGGGCGGTGGTTGAGTCTGCCAATGCCTTTGGCCGTTTCTTTAACGGCCAGATCACGGCTGCGGGCAAAGTCCCTCCAGCCAAAGTGTTCATCGCCGGAGCCGGGGTGGCGGGTTTGGCCGCCATTGGCGCAGCCGCAAGCCTGGGTGCCATTGTTCGCGCCAACGACACCCGGGCCGAAGTGGCTGACCAAGTGGTGTCACTGGGTGGCGAATTCGTCAAAGTTGACTATGAAGAAGAAGGCTCGGGCGGTGGCGGATATGCCAAGGTCATGAGTGAAGGTTTCCAGGCGGCCCAGCGCGAGATGTACGCGCAGCAGGCACGCGAGGTCGACATCATCATCACCACCGCGCTGATTCCCGGCAAACCCGCGCCTAAACTGATCACCGCCGAAATGGTGAGAAGCATGAAGCCCGGCAGCGTGATCGTGGACATGGCCGCTGAGCAAGGCGGCAACTGCGAATTGACCGAGCCCGGCAAAGCCGTGGTCAAGCATGGCGTGACCATTGTGGGCTACACCGACTTGGCCTCGCGCATGGCAAGGCAGTCTTCCACGCTGTACGGCACCAACCTGTTTCGCCTGACCGAAGAGTTGTGCAAAACCAAGGATGGCGTGATCAACGTCAACATGCAAGACGATGCGATTCGCGGCCTGACGGTGATCAAGGACGGTGAAATCACCTGGCCTGCACCGCCGTTGGTTGTTGCCCCCAAACCCGCACCCAAGCCTGCCGCTGCTCCGGCTGCGAAAAAAGGCCATGGCCATGGCGAGCCTTCAGGCCCCATGCCTGCAGGCAAGTTGCTCATCGTGGCGGCAGTGACGGCGGTGTTGTTTGCGCTGATGGGTGCTTACGCGCCGGCTGCATTCTTGTCGCACTTCACCGTGTTTGTATTGGCCTGTTTTGTGGGCTACATGGTGGTGTGGAACGTCAAACCTGCGTTGCACACCCCGCTCATGAGCGTGACCAATGCGATCAGTTCCATCATTGCCATTGGCGCACTGGTGCAAATCTCGCCCATGGCCAATGCGGCCAGCCGCCCCAATACGCTGATTGGCATTTTGGCTGCATTGGCGCTGGTGCTGACGGCTATCAACATGTTTGGCGGTTTTGCCGTCACCCAGCGCATGCTGGCCATGTTTCGAAAGTAAAAAACTTTGGGGCCAGATCTTTAGCTCTGTCCCCAACTGATTAAAGAGACACTTATGAATTCAAGTCTGGCCACGGTCGCCTACATCGGCGCGACCATCCTTTTCATCCTCAGCCTGGGTGGTTTGTCCAACCAGGAAACCGCACGACGCGGCAACCTTTACGGCATGGTGGGCATGGCGTTAGCCGTTTTGGCCACCGTGTTCGGCCCACAAGTGACGGCCGAAGGCATCCCCATGATCGTTGGTGCCATGCTCGTTGGCGCCGTCATCGGCCTTTATGCTGCGCGCAAAGTGCAGATGACGCAAATGCCCGAACTGGTTGCCTTGATGCACAGCATGGTCGGTATGGCTGCAGTGCTGGTGGGTTATGCCACCTACGTAGATCCCGAAGCTTCCAAGAACTTGGACAGCGCAGCCCATGCCATTCATGCCATGGAAATTTACATCGGCATCTTTATTGGTGCGGTGACGTTTTCGGGTTCGGTGGCGGCATTTGGCAAATTGTCGGGCCGCATCGGCGGCAGCCCCTTGTTGCTGCCCGGTCGCCATTGGCTCAACCTAGTGGGCTTGCTGGCGGTGATCTACTTTGGCCGCCTGTTCTTGCAAGCCGAAACCTTGCAAGACGGCATGTTGCCCTTGTTCATCATGACCGCCATCGCCTTGTTGTTCGGCATTCACATGGTCATGGCCATTGGTGGTGCGGACATGCCGGTGGTGGTGTCCATGCTCAACAGCTATTCGGGCTGGGCCGCAGCGGCCACGGGCTTCATGCTGAGCAACGACTTGCTGATCGTGACGGGTGCCTTGGTGGGCTCAAGCGGCGCCATCTTGTCGTACATCATGTGCAACGCCATGAACCGCAGCTTCATCAGCGTGATCGCGGGAGGCTTTGGGACCACCGCCGCCGCACCCAAGGCAGCAGGCGACGCAGCCGAACCAGTCGGTGAGGTGAACCCCATTTTGGCGGCCGAAACCGCCGAGTTGCTGCGCGATGCCAAGAACGTGATCGTGGTGCCCGGTTACGGCATGGCGGTGGCGCAGGCCCAACACACGGTGTTTGAAATCACCAAACACCTGCGCGAAAAAGGCGTGAATGTTCGCTTTGGCATACACCCCGTCGCCGGCCGCATGCCCGGCCACATGAACGTGTTGTTGGCCGAAGCCAAAGTGCCCTATGACATCGTGTTCGAGATGGACGAACTCAACGACGATTTCCCCGACACCGATGTGGCCATCGTCATTGGGGCCAACGACATCGTCAACCCGGCTGCGCAAGACGATCCGACCAGCCCGATTGCGGGCATGCCGGTGCTCGAAGTCTGGAAGGCCCGCACCAGCATCGTCATGAAACGCTCCATGGCCAGCGGCTATGCGGGGGTGGACAATCCGTTGTTCTACAAGGACAACAACCGCATGCTGTTTGGCGATGCCAAGAAGATGCTTGATGAGGTGCTGCTGGCCTTGAAGGCTTAAGCGGTATTCCTTGACCATCCTTTAAAGGGGAGGCATTGGCCCCCCTTTTTTTGTTGGCTTGCACCAAGGGCTGTAATGACTTTTGGGGGCCACTTTTTCTGGCGTAAACCCTGAGTAATCCTTGTCAGTCAGGCGTCAGATTTACGGTAGACTGAATCTCAGGAGAATCTGAAAAATGAACCTGAATCCCGTTTGGCTAAAGAGTTACCCTGAAGGCGTTCCTGCCGACATCGACCCCTCTCAATACAACTCCTTGGTGGGATTGCTAGAAGAGAGCTTTTCAAAGTTTGCCGATCGTCCTGCCTACAGTTTCATGGGCAAGGAAACCAGTTACGCACAAACCGACCAGCAAAGCATGGCTTTGGCCGCGTATTTGCAATCTTTGGGTCTGAACAAGGGAGACCGTGTCGCGGTCATGATGCCCAACGTGCCCCAATACCCCGTCTCCGTGGCGGCCATCTTGCGTGCAGGTTTTGTGGTCGTCAACGTCAACCCACTCTACACCGCGCGCGAACTGGAGCACCAACTCAAGGACTCCGGTGCCAAAGCGATTGTGATCATCGAAAACTTTGCTGCCACGCTTGAAAAATGCATAGCTCAAACACCGGTTCAGCACGTTGTATTGGCCGCCATGGGCGACCGCTTGGGCTTGCTCAAGGGCAGCTTGGTCAATTATGTGGTGCGCAATGTCAAGAAAATGGTGCCAGCGTTTAACCTGCCGCAAGCAGTCAGGTTCAATGCGGCCCTAGACAAGGGGCAGCAACTGCCTTTTCTTAAACCTGAACTCTCACCCGATGACATTGCTGTTTTGCAGTACACCGGGGGCACCACGGGCGTCTCCAAGGGGGCGGTTCTGTTGCACCGCAACGTGATTGCCAACGTGTTGCAGTCCGATGCTTGGAATGAGCCCGTGATGAAGCGCATTCCGGCTGGGCAGCAACCCACCTCGGTTTGCGCTTTGCCGCTGTATCATATTTTTGCCTTTACGGTGAACATGATGCTGGGCATGCGCTTGGGCGGAAAAACCATCCTGATCCCCAATCCACGCGATTTGCCTGCGGTGCTCAAAGAGTTGTCCAAGCACACGTTCCACAGTTTTCCAGCCGTTAACACCTTGTTCAATGGCTTGGCCAACCATCCTGATTTCAACACCGTCAACTGGTCCAACCTCAAGGTCACGCTGGGGGGCGGTACGGCCGTGACCCCCAATGTGGCCAAACTTTGGCTAGAAAAAACGGGTTGCCCTATTTGTGAAGGCTATGGCTTGTCTGAAACCAGCCCATCGGCCAGTTGTAACCCGACCACCAGCATGGAGTTCACAGGCACCATTGGCGTGCCGATTCCGGGGACCTGGATGAAGTTGCTCGATGACGAGGGACAAGATGTGACCACGCCTGGTGTGGCAGGCGAGATTGCGATCAAAGGCCCGCAGGTGATGGCCGGTTATTGGCAGCGCCCGGATGAAACCGCCAAAGTCATGACCGCAGACGGGTATTTCAAGTCTGGCGATGTGGGTTTGATGGACGAACGGGGCTATTTCAAGATCGTGGACCGCAAGAAGGACATGATTCTGGTCAGTGGCTTCAACGTCTACCCGAACGAGGTGGAAGAGGTAGCCTCTGCTTGCCCTGGCGTGCTCGAGTGTGCGGCGATCGGTGTGCCAGACGAAAAAACCGGAGAGACCGTTAAATTGGTGGTCGTTAAAAAAGACCCCGCTTTGACTGAGGCCCAAATCATGGCCTATTGCCGCGAAAACATGACGGGTTACAAACAACCCCGTGTCATCGAGTTCCGTACCGAGTTGCCTAAAACCCCGGTTGGCAAAATTTTGCGGCGAGAGTTGCGCAACAAAATCTGAGCCTCAAAATCAAACCGAGCAGGGGCAGATGGCCCGATACACTTCAAAGCGGTCCTGGTGGCCGCTTTTTCAATTATTGTTTCAAAAGGGCGTTTCATGGCGGTGATCGGCATCATGAGTGCCATGCACGAAGAGTTGTCTGCTGTGCTGGCCGCCATGCCCGATGAGCAACGGGTGAATGTGGCAGGGCGAGATTTTTGGGTGGGCCATTGGCATGGCCACGCCGTGGTGGCGGTGCTTTCGCGCATTGGCAAGGTGGCTGCAGCCACCACAGCCACCGTCTTGCTGGAGCGTTTCAAGGTCGATACCCTGGTTTTTACAGGGGTTGCAGGTGGACTGGGCCGGGACGTTCAGGTTGGTGATGTGGTGGTGGCCAGCGATTTTTTGCAGCACGACATGGACGCCTCACCGCTGTTTGCCCGCTACGAAATTCCCCTGTATGGCTGTTCACGCTTTAGGGCGCACCCCGAGTTGTCGGCAGAGCTGGCCGCTGCCGCCCGTGTGGTTCTGGCCCATGCCGAGCGTCACTTGGGCCATGAAACTTTGCGTCTTTTCCACTTAAACGCACCCCAAGTGCACCAAGGGCTGGTGATCAGCGGAGACCAATTTGTGGCTTCAGCCGCAGCCAGCCAGGCACTGATCCTGGGTCTGCCCGATGCTTTGGCGGTCGAGATGGAAGGCGCGGCTGTGGCCCAGGTGTGCCATGACTACGCCATTCCTTTTGCGGCGGTGCGCACCCTGTCAGACCGCGCGGATGACGGAGCCTCTGTCGATTTCACCCGGTTTATCCAGCAAGTGGCCAGTCGCTACAGCCTGGCTATTCTGTCGCAGTGGTTGACTGAGCGGGTACCGGGTTAAAAGTCTGTTGGGCCTGTTAGGCCTTTAGGCCTTTAGGCCTTTAGGCCTTTAGGCCTTTAGGGCTTTAGGCCTTTAGGGCTTTTATGGCCTGTTACTTGAGCCAGCCGCGCTTGCGGAAGTACCACATGGGCACCACGGCGCTGGCGATCATCAAGGCCAATGCGTATGGATAACCCCATTTTTGGGACAGCTCGGGCATGTACTGGAAGTTCATGCCGTAAAGGCTAGCGATCAGGGTGGGCGGCAGCAAGGCGACGCTGGCCACCGAGAAAATCTTGATGATCTTGTTCTGGTTGATGTTGATGAAACCGACCGTGGCATCCATCAAGAAGTTGATTTTGTCGAACAAAAAGGCCGTGTGCGAGTCCAGCGAGTCGATGTCGCGAAGGATCTGGCGAGCTTCTTCAAATTGCTCGGCGTTGAGCATTTTGGATCGCATCATGAAACTCACTGCACGACGTGTGTCCATGACGTTGCGACGAATGCGTCCATTCAAGTCCTCTTGCCGAGCAATGGCGCCCAGCACTTCGCCAGCCATGGCATCGGTGACGTCGCCCGAAAGCACTTTTTTACCCGCTGTCTCAAGCTTGTCGTAGATGTTCTCCAACGTGTCGGCAGAGTATTCGGCATCGGCATCAAACAATTTCAGCAGCACTTCCTTGGCATCTTCAATCAGGCCAGGGGCGCGGCGGGCGCGCATGCGCAGCAGGCGAAAGACCGGCACGTCTTCGTCGTGAATGGAAAACAGCACGCCTTGGCTTTTCAGGTCGGCGTTGTGCAGGTTCAGAATAAAAGCGCAGCGAACAGTGCGCGGCTCGTCTTCGTCGGCAATCAAAAAGTCTGAGCGAATGTGCAGTTCGCCGTTGTCTTCTTCGTAGAAGCGGGCAGATTCCTCAATGTCTTCGTCCATCGCATCTTCTGGAATGGACAGGCCAAAGTACTGTTTGATCCAACGCTTTTCTTCGAGCGTAGGGGACTCCAAGTCGACCCAGATGGGTTGAAAACGCGAGAGTTCTTCGAGTGACTCAATCTCTTCTTGGAAGAGGCGGCCATTGACGAGAGTGAAGATGTTGAGCATGGCGAATCCAAAAATGGCCAAGTGCCAAAAGTTCGAAGGGGCGGCGAAGGGGTTGCAGCAGCTTTCGAACGATGGGCGGGGTGCTCAAAGCGTCCGAAAGCTACCGACTCGGGGTAGTTTCCACGGCAGTGTGTCTCCAATAAGAATCGGCGGATTATCGCACCGTCTTTGATGGAGTGGGGCTGAAAAAAGACATGATTTCATGGGATTTTGCCTGCACATCGGCATGCCCCAATGCCATCAAGGCTTGAATAAAGCCTGGCTCAAACAGCAAATAACTGGCCAGCGCCGCACCGCTGCCTTGTAATGCGCCCAATCCTTCCAGCACCCGAACGATGGCCTTGGGCAGGGACATGACATGGTCTTGTGCCAGCGCATCCAAAGAGGCACTGGGATGCAAAGCCAGGACCTCGACCGAACGAAATGGCAACGCTGCACGGACGTTGTCTGGCAAAACATTCAGGGACAAGTTGACCCGGGCAATTTGCTCTACATCGGCTTCCAGCGTGTCGTGAAACACACTGGCCATGGCATGTCCGGCGATGGTACCCAGAGAAGGGCGTCCGGTATTTTTGCCAGAATCGCCCAAGCCCACCCGTTGAGGTTGGCCCACGCCGATGGCCAAAATCCGGTCAGCACCCAGATGAACTGCGGACGACAGCGGTGAAATTTGCCGCATCGAGCCATCCCCGAAAAATTCCATGCCACCATCGACCCAGAGCGGAGTGGAAGGGAAAATAAAAGGGATCGCACTGGAGGCCATCAGGTGCTCAATGGTGATAGGTTGTTGCTCGGCACGCCTGCCTGGGCGGCTCCAGGGTATGGGCTGGCCGTCGCGGGTTTGGCAAAAAGTCCAGTGCACGCCACTTGAATAACTCGATGCGGTGACGGCCAAGGCCTGCAATACCCCGTTGCGCAGGGCCGTATCAATGCGGTCCAGTGCGATCGCTTTGTGCAAAGTATTGACCAAGGCCAGGCTGTCCATGGCGGCTGCATGTTGGCGGGCAGACAGCACCAAACCCAGCGCAGTGGCCCAACGGCTGATTTTGGCCAGAGGGGTTTGGGGCAGTTGGTAAACGGATTCGGTGCGAATAGCCGACCAAAATCGGGCCAAATCGTCCAGACCCCGCAAGCCGTCCATGGCTTTGCTGGCCAAAAAGGTGGCATTCAAAGCCCCGGCAGATGTCCCGGCCAAAACCTGAAATGGGAAGGGCTGGGGCGGGTTGTTTTGTGCCAGCAGTTGACCTATGGCCTGCAAGACGCCCGCTTGGTAAGCCGTGCGGGCGCCGCCGCCCATGAGCACCAGGCCATTGACGGGCCTGTGTTGAGGAACTTGAAGCTGAGCCGTCAAACTGTCAATGTGCATGGGCGTGCGTGGGTTGGGGCGTGGGGTGTTAGATTCAATGGAATCTTCAATATTTTTCCATGACCCCTCATTTGACCCCAAGTCGTGAGCGCTGGCTGCTCTTCACACTGGCGGGCATCCAATTCACGCACATTCTTGATTTCATGATCATGATGCCACTGGGGCCGCAGTTCACGGCCTTGTTTGGCATCAGCAATGCTCAGTTTGGCTTGTTGGTCTCGGCGTACACCTTGTCTGCGGGTTTGTCCGGGTTGATGGCGGCAACCTATATCGACCGTTTCAGCCGTAAGCGTTTGCTGCTCACGATGTACCCGCTGTTCGGTTTAGCGACATTGGCCTGTGGTTTGGCCCCTGACTACGCTTCTTTGATGGTGGCGCGCGTGGCTGCTGGCTTGTTTGGCGGCATTTTGTCCGCTTTGTCCCAAACCATCGTGGCCGATGTGGTGCCCTTCGAGCGCCGGGGCCGGGCCATGAGCGTGGTCATGACTTCATTTTCAGTTTCAACCGTTGCAGGTGTTCCTGCGAGCCTGTTTTTGGCGGCGCATTTGAGTTGGCATGCGCCATTCTTTGGCATTGCACTGCTGGTGGGGCTGCTGTCCTTTGGGGCCTGGCAAAGCTTGCCCAGACTGGATGAGCACCTGCACCATCCGGAACGTACCGGGGTTTGGCGCAGCATTGGCCAAGTGTTGGCCGAGCCGAACCACCTTAAAGCTTTTTGTGTGTCGGGGCTGATGATGTTTGCCGGATTCACGGTCATTCCCTACATCACCATTTATCTCCAATCGAATGCCGGCATGAAGGCCAGCGAAGTGCCTTGGATGTACCTGCTGGGCGGCGTAGCCACCTTAGTGAGTGCCCGCTATTTTGGCCGTTTGACTGACCGCTTAGGCAAGGTCCTGGTGTTTCAGCGACTGGCGGTGGCCCTGGGCCTGCCCTTGATGGCCACCACCCTGTCTCAAGGACTGCCCCTGTGGTGCTTGCTGTTGATATCGACATCTTTGTTTACCGTCATGAGCGGGCGCATGATTCCAGGCATGGCCATGATTTCATCAGCCGTGGAGCCTCGATTGAGGGGTACGTTCATGACCCTTAACTCGGCTGTTCAGTCTGCATCCATGGGCTCTGCGGCCTTGGTGGCGGGTCTCATTGTCGGCCGCAATGAACAAGGCCAGCTCACCCTGTATTGGGTGGCAGGATTGTTGGGGGTGGGGGCCAGTTTGTTGAGTGCCTGGCTGGCTGGGCGTTTGCGCCTGCAGAGTGGGCCAACGGTTCGGGTTTGACAGAAGGCTGATGCGCTAACTGGGTGAATGTGCAGCTTTAAGAGCCTGCATCTGTCTGTGCTTCAACCCTAAAGATAACACTTAAAAGACCACCCGGGGGAATTGTCAGAGTATCTGGGCGGGTTACCTTGGAACGTCTTGCTTTTCAAGGGGCTGCGGCGCATAGTGGAGACGAATCACCGGAAATGGTGATTTCGGAGCCCCGCTTCGGTGGGGCTTTTACCCTTACTCTATGGAGGCGATGACTATGAATTTAACCATCAGCGGACACCATCTTGAAGTGACCCCTGCCTTGCGTCAATACGTTACGGGGAAGCTTGATCGCATCACCCGCCATTTCGATCAGGTGGTCGATGTGAAAGTACTGCTGACGGTCGAGAAACAGAAAGAGAAGGAAAAGCGCCAACGTGCCGAGTGCAATATTCACGTCAAGGGCAATGATTTGTTTGCAGAAAGCGCCCACGAAGATTTATACGCTGCAGTAGATGATCTGGTGGATAAATTGGATCGCCAAGTGGTGAAACATAAAAACCGCATCACCGAGCACCACCACAGCGCCCCCAAACGCATGATGTGAGGCTTGTTTTCTCTGGAAAACGGGGGCCACTTAAAGTGGCCCTTTTTCATGTCTGAAGTCTCAAAGCGGGTGCTGAAACCAGCCTGTCATGGTCGGCAGGGCCTCAACAGCAGTATTAACCGTCGCGTAAGGTGCATAATCCGGCCTCGACCATGAATCGCCTCTCATCCATATTGCCTGTTGCCCAAGTTCTTGTGGGGGTGGAAGCCACCAGCAAGAAACGCGCATTTGAAGAAGCCGGACTTCTCTTTGAGAACCTGCACGGTTTATCCCGTGCGCTGGTCACAGACAGTCTTTTCGCCCGGGAGCGACTGGGTTCGACCGGTTTGGGGCATGGCGTGGCCATACCGCATGGCCGAATCAAAGGCTTAAAAGCCCCTATGGCTGCGGTTTTTCAATTGGCACAGCCTATCGGTTTCGACGCGCCCGACGAGCAACCCGTTAATTTGCTGATTTTTCTGCTGGTCCCCGAAGCGGCGACTCAAAAACACCTGGAAATCCTGTCCGAAATTGCTGAACTGCTGAGCGACACCACGCTCAGGGAAAATATCAAAAGCAGTACGGTCCAAAAGGATTTGCACCAATTGATCGCCCAGTGGCAGTCGGCCCAAACCGCCTGATACTGCGGCCAACTGAGTTGATCTCATGAAACCCGCCGTCATCAGTGCCGATGTTCTGTTTGAAGACCATCGCAGCAAACTCAAGTGGCAATGGGTGGCTGGTTTAGGGGCTTCTGAGCGCAGATTTGACGAAGTCGCAGTTCGCGAAGCCCGTTCGGGTGCCGATTTGGTGGGGTACCTGAACTACATCCACCCTTACCGAGTTCAAATTCTGGGGCCGCGTGAAGTGGCTTACCTGAGTAACGCCACGGCGGAAGACTGCGCCCGCAGGATAGCCAGAATTGTAACTTTGGAGCCCCCCGTCCTTGTCTTGGCCGATGGGCAGGTGGCCCCTGAGGCCCTGCTGTCGATGTGTGAGCGGGCCCAAATACCCATGTTTGCGACAGAGCACTCTTCGGCATTTGTCATTGATGTGTTGCGCGCCTATTTGTCCAAACACTTTGCTGACCGCATCACCATGCACGGCGTGTTCATGGACATTCTGGGTATGGGAGTGCTCATTACGGGCGAATCTGGTTTGGGCAAGAGCGAGTTGGGGCTGGAATTGATCTCACGCGGCAACGGCTTGGTGGCCGATGACGCAGTGGATTTGTACCGCATCAATCAGACCACCATTGAGGCCCGATGCCCCGATTTATTGCAAAACTTGCTCGAAGTACGGGGCATTGGTTTGCTGGATATCCGGGCCATTTTTGGTGAAACCGCTGTGCGCCGCAAGATGCGCCTGAAGTTGATTGTTCACTTGGTGCGCAGGGAAACCCTGGAACGTGACTACGAACGCTTGCCATCCGAGCCCTTGGTGCAAGACGTGCTGGGAATTGCGGTCCGCAAGGTGGTGATTCAGGTGGTCGCTGGACGCAATATCGCTGTATTGGTTGAGGCTGCTGTGCGCAACAGTATTTTGCAGATGCGCGGTATAGACACCTACCAGGAATTCATCGACCGGCAGCGCCGGGCCATGGAGTAGGGCAAACCGGTCAAACCGGATGCGCAGTGCCAAGCCTGGGTCTCAGCGCTGGCGATGGGGACAGGGGTTTTGTACGCAATGGGCGTACAGACTCAAGGCATGGTCGGCAATCACGAAACCTTTTGCCTCGGCCACTGCTTGTTGCCGCAATTCGATCTCCGGGTCATAAAATTCCTCAACTCGACCACAGTCCAGACACACCATGTGGTCATGGTGCTGTCCCTCGTTGAGTTCGTAAACCGACTTGCCACTTTCGAAGTGGTTTCGGCTCAAAATACCGGCCTGCTCAAACTGGGTCAGCACGCGGTACACGGTGGCCAAGCCAATGTCGGTGTGCTCCCGCAGTAAATGACGGAAAACATCTTCTGCAGTCATGTGCCGCTGCGCACCGCTCTGAAAAACTTCCAAAATTTTCAGCCGGGGCAGGGTGGCTTTAAGACCGTTGCTTTTCAGTTCATTGATTTGGGTCATGGTCAAGGGTGTGTGGGTCAGCAAACCAGAGCAGTTACAAAGCTACCGCTACAATGGCCCGATCATATCGGCCAGCCCTCAACCATGACAGCTTCCTTGACTTTTCCTTTGATTGGCATCCGCCTGGCATTGCTCATTTTTTGCGCAAGTTTGGTGGGTTGCGGAAGCATGGGCAGCAGCATTTCCCGCGACACCTTGAAAGTTTATGTGCCTGAGGTGGTGCAAGGCAACTTTGTCTCTAAAGAGCAGCGCCAGGCGCTTACCCTTGGCATGTCCCGCGCGCAGGTTCGGGACATTTTGGGCACACCCTTGGTCACCAGCCTGTTTCGCGCTGACCGTTGGGATTACGCCTTCAGCATTCGGCGTCAGGGCATACCGTCCCAAAATTTTCAACTCACACTCTTTTTTAAGGGCGAACTGCTGGAGTCCATAGAGGGGGGCGATCTGCCCAGTGAGTCCGAATTTGTCGATCGTCTTGCCGTGGGCAAAAAAACGCTGAATACCCCCAACCTGCAAGCCAGCGAAGAAGAACTGAAGAAATTCCCGGCGCAAAAGTCGCAGGCAGATGCCCCGCGCAAAGCGCCCTTGCCTGCCAGTTACCCCCCTTTGGAGCCCGCGCCACGCTGAGCGTGGCTTGTGCGGGTCAAGCCAGCGCCGGGTGGCTGCATCCCTTCATTTTTAAATGACATGACTCAATTGACCAATTTGCCGATCGCTGTTGCTGGAGCCTCCGGGCGCATGGGGCACATGCTCATCGAGGCCATCATGGCCTCTGGCGACTGCCGACTGACGGGGGCGCTGGACATCGAGGCCAGTCCAGCTCAGGGGCAAGATGCAGCGGCGGCACTGGGAAAAACCAGTGGCGTTCTGGTCAGCGCCGACTTGCACGTAGGCTTGAAAAACGCAGGTTTCTTGATTGATTTCACCCGCCCTGAGGGCACATTGGCCCATTTGAAGGTTTGCCGCACGTTGGGGGTCAAAGCCGTGATTGGAACCACGGGCTTCACCGAAGATCAAAAAGCCGAAATCGCCGAAATCGCCAAAGACATCGCCATTGTCATGGCCCCCAACATGAGCGTTGGGGTCAATGTCACGCTCAAATTGTTGCAAATGGCGGCGCAAGCCTTGTCAACAGGCTACGACATCGAAATCATTGAAGCGCACCACCGTCACAAAGTAGACGCGCCTTCGGGGACGGCCCTCAAGATGGGCGAAGTGATTGCCGAGGCCATGGGCCGCGATCTGAAAGATTGCGCGGTCTATGAGCGCTACGGACACACCGGAGAGCGCGACCCCTCCAGCATCGGTTTTGCCACCATTCGGGGCGGCGATATCGTGGGCGACCACACCGTGTTGTTTGCCGGTATTGGCGAGCGCATCGAGGTGACCCACAAATCCTCCAGCCGAGCCACTTACGCTCAAGGCAGCCTTCGGGCGGTGCGTTACTTGGCCACCCAAAAGTCGGGTTTGTTTGACATGTTTGACGTCTTGAATCTGCGCTGACCGTCTGCCCAGTCGCGCTAAAGCTCCAGCCCCAGCCCAAGCCGCCCATGAGCCTCAACGACTTTTTGCTGCACAGCGACCTTTTTAGCCGGTTTTTGGCCCTGGTCTTGTTGGCGCTGTCGGTGGGCAGTTGGGTGGTCATGGTCTGGAAATGGCGCTTGCTGACGCGGGCCGGGCTCGATGTGCGGCGCAGCATTGCAGCTTTTTGGCAAGCTTCGGCCTTCGACGACGGCCGGCTGCGGGTGCTTCAATTTGACCGTGACGCCTGCATTGGCCCCATGCTGGAGGCCACTTTGCTCCCCATGGGCGGTACTTTGGCCTCGGCCGGAGACCGTCACCAGCAACTCACCCGTGTTTTGCGCGATGCCTTGGTCAGCGTGGTGCGGCGGCTGCAATGGGGGCAGGTATGGCTTGCAACGGCTGGCTCCATCTCGCCATTTGTGGGTCTTTTGGGCACGGTTTGGGGCATCTTCAACGCGTTGACCGGCATGGCAGAGGCCGGACAATTGACCATCGACAAGGTGGCGGGCCCTGTGGGCGAAGCCTTGATCATGACCGCCGCGGGCTTGGCGGTGGCCATTCCGGCGGTGCTGGGTTACAACACTCTGGGGCGAAAAGTGAACCAAATCGAGGCCGAACTGGAAGGTTTTGCCCACGATTTACGCGGCTTGCTGGCCGACCCCAAGGACTGAGCCATGCCCTTTGGTCGTCTGGAACCCCGCAAACCGGATGCGCCCATGAGCGAAATCAACGTCACCCCCATGGTGGACGTGATGCTGGTGCTGCTGGTTATTTTCATCCTGACGGCCCCCTTGTTGACCAGCGCCATTCGGCTCGATCTGCCGCAGGCCGAAGGGGCCGATGCAGGGGCATCGCCACAAGCAGTGTCTTTGGTGGTGGATGCGCAGGGCGTTGTTTATTGGAACGATCAGCCCATTGCCCCCGAAGCGCTGCGTTTGCGCTTGGCGGAGGCCGCGAAACGCAACCCCAACACCGAGTTGGAGCTGCGTGCCGACACATCCGTGCCCTATGGCCGGGTGGTCGAAACCATGGGGCTGGCCCAAAAGGCGGGACTGTCGCGCATCGGTTTTGTGGCTCAAACCCCGTCCGTCACCCCGCGCTGAGTCGGCGGCGAGTCCGCCTAATGGCCCCAAAACCCGCCAGCTTTGGCCTCTTGGCCCCCTCTACAATGGGGCCCTATGCAAGACAAGTACAACCACCTCGAAGTCGAACCCGCAGCGCAATCCCGCTGGACTGCACGAGATGCCTACCGGGTCACCGAAGACGCCAGCAAAAAGAAGTTTTACGCCTGCTCCATGCTTCCCTATCCCAGCGGCAAGCTGCACATGGGCCATGTGCGCAACTACACCATCAACGACATGCTGACCCGCAGCCTGCGCATGAAGGGCTTCAATGTCCTGATGCCCATGGGCTGGGATGCGTTTGGCTTGCCCGCCGAAAATGCGGCACTGAAAAACGGTGTGCCCCCCGCCAAGTGGACCTACGAAAACATCGCTTACATGAAAAAGCAGATGCAGGCGATGGGTTTGGCGATCGACTGGTCGCGTGAAATCGCCACCTGTGACCCCACTTATTACAAGTGGAACCAGTGGCTGTTTCTCAAAATGCTCGAAAAAGGCATTGCTTACCGCAAGACCCAAGTGGTCAACTGGGACCCGGTGGACCAAACCGTGTTGGCCAACGAGCAGGTGATTGACGGCAAAGGCTGGCGCACGGGTGCAGCGGTCGAAAAGCGTGAAATTCCAGGTTATTACCTGAACATCACGGCTTATGCTCAAGAGCTGCTCGACCATGTGCAGATCGGCAACGACAAGGCCACGCTGAACGGTTGGCCCGACAAAGTGCGCCTGATGCAGGAAAACTGGATCGGCAAGTCGGAAGGCGTGCGCTTTGCGTTCCCGCACGACATTGCTGGCGCTGGTGGTGCATTGATCGGCGAGGGCAAGATGTATGTCTTTACCACCCGTGCCGACACCATCATGGGCGTGACTTTTTGCGCGGTGGCAGCAGAACACCCGCTGGCGCTGCATGCGGCAGCCAGCAGCCCGGCGTTGGCTGCGTTCTTGGAAGAATGCAAGTCCGGTGGTACCACCGAGGCCGAGATGGCCACACAAGAAAAGAAGGGCATGCGCACCGGACTGTTCGTGACGCATCCTTTGACGGGCGCGCAAGTCGAGGTTTGGGTGGGCAATTACGTGCTCATGAGCTACGGCGATGGCGCCGTGATGGGCGTGCCCGCGCACGACGAGCGTGATTTTGCGTTTGCGCTCAAGTACGCGCTGCCGATCAAACAAGTCGTTACACAACGTGGGGCCTCTGAGGTCTTCGATACGACCGCATGGTCCGAGTGGTATGCCACCAAAGACGGTGTGTGTGTCAACTCCGGTGAACTCGATGGCCTGACCCAAAAAGCGGCGGTTCAAAAAGTGGCCGAATTGCTGGCTGCAAAAGGCCTGGGCGAGAAGAAAACCACTTGGCGTTTGCGCGACTGGGGCGTGAGCCGCCAGCGTTATTGGGGCACACCGATCCCGATCATTCATTGCGCTGAGCATGGCGCAGTGCCCGTGCCCGAAAAAGACCTGCCCGTGGTGCTGCCCTCGGACTGCATCCCGGACGGATCGGGCAACCCGCTGCACAAACACGAAGGCTTTCATGCCGGGGTGACCTGCCCGGTGTGTGGCCAACCCGCCCGGCGCGAAACTGACACGATGGACACCTTTGTCGATTCGTCCTGGTATTTCATGCGCTATTGCGACCCGACCAACACCGAAGCCATGGTGGCCGACGGGGCCGAGTACTGGATGCGGGATCAGCACCAAGCCACGGGCGGCAGCGGCATGGACCAATACATTGGCGGCATCGAACACGCCATCCTGCACCTGCTGTACGCCCGGTTCTGGACCAAGGTCATGCGCGATATGGGGCTGGTCAAGGTGGATGAGCCTTTCAGCAAGTTGCTCACCCAGGGCATGGTGCTGAACCATATTTATTCGCGCCGAACTGCCAAGGGCGGTAAAGATTATTTTTGGCCGCACGATGTCGAGCATGTGCTGGACGAGACCGGTAAAGTGGTGGGGGCCAAGCTCAAGAACGAAGCCGACAGCGGTGATGGCCGTCTGCCCGTGGGCACCGCCATCGATTACGAAGGCGTGGGCACCATGTCCAAGTCCAAGAACAACGGGGTCGATCCGCAAGACTTGATTGAAAAGTACGGAGCCGACACCGCCCGCCTTTACACCATGTTCACCGCGCCCCCCGAGGTCACGCTGGAGTGGAACGACTCCGCCGTGGAAGGCAGCTACCGGTTTTTGCGCCGTGTTTGGAACTTCGCGTTCAAACACCACGAGCTGCTGCGCTCGGCCACAGCCCAAGACCTGAGCCAAGCCCCCTTGGGCGATTCAGCCAAAGCCTTGCGCCGTGAGATGCACCTGGTGCTCAAGCAAGTGGGTTACGACTACGAACGCATGCAATACAACACCGTGGTGTCGGGTTGCATGAAGCTGCTGAATGCGTTGGAAGACTTCAAGCTCGATGGCCAAATCGAGCTCAAGGCTGGCGACACCGCCGTGTTGTGCGAAGGCGTCTCGATTTTGATGCGCATGCTCTACCCCGCTTGCCCACACATCACCGATGAGGTCTGGACGGCTTTGGGCTATGCCAAAGCAGCCGGCGAATTGTTGGACGCGCACTGGCCCGAGGTGGACGAATCCGCTTTGGTGCGTGACCAAATTGAGCTGATGTTGCAAATCAACGGCAAGTTGCGCGGGTCAATTTGGGTGCCAGCTGCCGCAGACAAAGCACAGATTGAGCAGATGGCGCTGGCCAGTGAGGTGTTTGTTAAGCAGGCTGCCGGGGCCGCGCCGAAGAAAGTCATTGTGGTGCCGGGCCGCTTGGTCAACGTGGTGGTTTAAGTACACCAGCGCCATGAAACCTTCACGCCGACTCTTTTTGACCGCCCTCAGCCTGGGCGCAGCACCTGCTTGGTTGGCAGGTTGCGGGTTTCAGTTGCGGCAAAACGCGGAGTTTGCGTTCAAAACCTTGTACGCCAACTTCTCCACCACCACCTCTTTCGGCGTGGAGTTGCGGCGCAATTTGTTAGGCACTGGACGCATTGAGCTGGTGACCGATGCCAAGCAAATGCTCAAAGCCGATGCGATTCTCGACATCCTGAGCGAAGAGCGCCAGCAAGTGCCTGTGGGCGTGAGCGCCACCGGGCAGATCCGTGAGCTGCAACTGCGCTTGCGGGTGCGGTTTGCCCTGCGCACCCCGCAAGGCCTGGAGTTGATTGAGCCAGTGGAGTTGTTTCAGCAGCGCGACTTGAGCTTCAATGAAACTGCCGCACTGTCCAAGGAAATCGAGCAAGGCATTTTGTACCGAGACATGCAGACCGACATCGTGCAGCAAATCATGCGCCGCCTGTCGGCCGTCAAGCCACGCAGCCTGCCCTCGAAAGCGGTGCAAGCCGAGCCTCAAGCTTCTACACCCGCTGCGGCCAAGCCTTGATGGCCACGCACTGATGCCTAGGTACTGAACCCCAAGTACTGAACCTAAACATGCAACTCGCACTTCCACAATTGGCCGCTCAGCTGCAAAAAGGTTTGCGCAGCTTGTACGTTTTGCACGGGGACGAACCCCTGATGGTGCAAGAGGCTGCCGATGCCATTCGGGCCACGGCCAGGGCCCAGGGCTACACCGAGCGCAGTGTGCACACCGTGGCGGGCGCGCATTTTGACTGGAGCGAGGTGCTGGCCGCAGGCGGATCGCTCAGTTTGTTTGCCGACAAGCAAATCCTAGAGGTGCGAGTGCCCTCGGGCAAACCGGGCAAAGAGGGCAGTGTGGCCTTGCAGCAATTGGCCACCGCAGCCCAGGGCAACGACAGCACGCTCACCCTGGTGTTATTGCCCCGCTTGGATGCTGCCACGCGCAAAGGGGCTTGGTTTGGGGCCCTTGAAAACTCGGGCATCTCCATTCAGATTGACCCGGTTGAACGCAACGCACTGCCCCAATGGATTGCGCAGCGCTTGCAGCATCAAGGCCAACGCGTGATGGCGGGCGAAGAAGGGCAAAGAACCCTGCAATTTTTTGCCGACCGTGTGGAGGGCAATTTGTTGGCTGCACACCAAGAAATTCAGAAACTGGGCTTGCTTCACCCCCAAGGAGAGCTCAGTCAGGAACAGGTGGAGTCGGCTGTGGTCAATGTGGCCCGTTACGACGTGTTCAAACTTTCCGAATCGGTGTTATCGGGCCAAGTGGCCCGGGTGCAGCGCATGCTGGACGGTTTGCAGGCTGAGGGAGAGGCTGCCGTGCTGGTGCACTACACCTTGTCTGAGGATATTCGGGCCCTTAAGCGTGTGAAAGATGCCATTGCCGGAGGCAAACCCATGCCCATGGCCTTGCGGGAACAGCGCGTGTGGGGTCCGCGTGAGCGCTTGTTTGAACGTGTGCTGCCCCGCATGACCGAGGCCCGTCTGAATGGTTTGCTGCAAGCGGCGCACCAGGTGGACGGCATTGTCAAAGGCCTGAAAGTAGCCGATTGGCCCACCGACCCTTGGCAGGCGCTGCAACGACTGGCGGTTCGGTTTTCGCGTTTTTGCATGGTGCGCTGAAACACTTACCGAACCAAGCCTGAACCCCGCCGTTACCGTATCCGTCACCTTTTCCTTCACCTACAAAGCATTCTCCGGTCATGCCCGGCAGGGTTTTGTCATACCCGGCTCGACCGGGTATCCATGAACCCGCATACCTAGGCCGCAAACATGGACCCCCGATCAGGTCGGGGGTGACAGAAGATTTCAAAGCTGTAGACCTGCGTAGGGGGACTAAAAACGCGCCCTCCTTATCTGCGAAAATGTTGTGATGACTGAATTGAACACCGCCGAACACGTCCAAGCTTTGGGTCAGCAGGCTAAAAAAGCTTCGGTTTTGATGGCCAAAGCTTCTGCCGCTGTCAAAAACAAAGCGCTGCGCCATCTGGCCGCCTTGCTGCGCGAAAACACCCAGGCTTTGCAAGAAGACAACGCCCGCGACTTGGCGCGTGCCCGTGCTGCCGGTCTGGCAGAACCCATGGTGGACCGCCTGAAGCTCACGCCCCAAGTTTTGGAAACTTGTGCTCAGGGGTGCGAGCAATTGGCTGCCATGCCCGATGTCATCGGCGAGATCGTGGGCATGAAACAAGTGCCCAGCGGCATCCGTGTGGGCCAGATGCGGGTGCCGATTGGTGTATTTGGCATGATTTTCGAAAGCCGACCCAACGTCACCATCGAGGCGGCCAGCCTGTCCATCAAAAGTGGCAACGCCTGCATTTTGCGGGGCGGCTCCGAGGCCATTGACTCCAACAAAGCTTTGGTCCAATTGGTGCAGCAAGCCTTGGCCGACAGCGGCTTGCCCACCGACGCCGTGCAACTGGTGCAAACCACTGACCGCGCCGCTGTGGGCCAGTTGATCACCATGCCTGAATACGTCGATGTGATCATTCCCCGGGGCGGTAAGGGCCTGATTGAGCGCATCAGCGCTGAAGCCAAGGTGCCGGTTATCAAGCACTTGGACGGCAATTGCCACACCTATGTGGACGACCCTTGCGACATCGAAATGGCGGTCAAAGTAGCCGACAACGCCAAAACTCAAAAATACAGCCCTTGCAATGCCAGCGAAAGTTTGTTGGTGGCCCGGGGTGTGGCGGGTGAGTTTTTGCCCAAAATCGGGGCTATTTATGCCGCCAAAGGGGTCGAAATGCGATGCTGCCCCAAGTCCAAGACGATTTTGAGCCAGCTCAAAGGGGCGGATTTAAAAGACGCCACCGAGCAAGATTGGTTCGAGGAATACCTGGCCCCCGTCATCAGCATTAAGGTGGTGGAAGGCTTGGACGAAGCCATTGCCCACATCAACCACTATGGCAGTCACCACACCGAGGCCATCTTGACGCGTGATCACATGCACGCCCAGCGGTTTTTGCGCGAAGTGGACTCGTCCAGCGTGATGGTCAACACCAGCACCCGTTTTGCCGATGGTTTTGAGTACGGTTTGGGTGCCGAAATCGGTATTTCAACCGATAAATTCCATGCCCGTGGCCCGGTGGGCATCGAAGGCTTGACCTCGCTCAAGTACGTGGTGCTGGGGGACGGTGAAGTCCGTACCTGACCGGTGAGCCCTTTGTGGCCTTCCGGTCAAGCCCTTGGCTTCTGTCCGGGAGGCGCTTGCAATGCCCGCAATCGCTCCCATATGATCGTTTTGTTAACTCACTCTTTCGCCCCATAAAGGTCGCCCATGGTTCCCCATCTTGTTACCGCCCTGACCGGCCCCATCAATGAACTGGAGCAGCGCATTCTGGACTCGATGCCTGCCATTGAGCGCTGGTTCCGCCTGGAGTGGATGGAGCACACGCCACCTTTTTATACCTCGGTCGACATCCGCAACGCAGGTTTCAAGTTGGCCCCGGTGGACACCAACCTGTACCCCGGTGGCTGGAACAACCTGACCCCTGAAATGCTGCCTTTGGCGGTGCAAGCAGCCCAGGCGGCCATCGAAAAGATCTGCCCCGAGGCCAAAAACCTGCTCATCATTCCCGAAAATCACACCCGCAACACCTTCTATCTGTCGAACGTGTCGCAATTGCAGCGCATTTTTCACATGGCTGGGCTCAATGTGCGTATCGGCTCGATCAACCCCGAGATCAAGGAAGTCACCACCATTGAGTTGCCCAACGGCGAAAGCATCACCTTGGAGCCAGTGTTGCGCAGTCAACATCGTTTGGGCCTGAAAGACTTTGACCCCTGCACCATCTTGCTCAACAACGACTTGTCGGCAGGTGCCCCCGGCATTTTGGAAGACCTGCACGAGCAATACCTGTTGCCGCCCTTGCATGCCGGTTGGAGCGTGCGCCGCAAAACCAAGCATTTCCAGAGCTACGAAGAAGTGGCCAAACGTTTTGGCAAGTTGCTGGGCATAGACCCGTGGCTCATCAACCCCATGTTCAGCCAGTGTGGCGATGTCAATTTTGCCGAAGGCACGGGCATGGAATGTTTGCGCAGCAACGTGGATGCACTGCTGACCAAAATCAAGCGCAAATACAAGGAATACGGCATCAACGAAAAGCCGTTTGTTGTGGTCAAGGCCGACAACGGCACCTATGGCATGGGGATCATGACGGTGCGCGATGTGGCCGATTTGGACCAACTCAACCGCAAAACCCGCAACAAAATGAATGTGATCAAAGACGGCCAGACCGTCAACGACGTCATCATTCAAGAGGGCGTGCTGACCAACGAACGCATCAACGACGCCGTGGCCGAGCCCGTGGTTTACATGATGGACCGCTATGTGGTGGGCGGGTTTTACCGCGTGCATGCCGATCGGGGCGTGGACGAAAACCTGAACGCTCCGGGGGCCAGTTTTGTGCCCTTGGCCTTTGCCGACACCCCGCATTTGCCACAGCCAGGCGTCAAACCCGGTGCCAGTGTGCCCAATCGCTTCTATATGTATGGCGTGATTGGCCGTTTGGCCATGCTGGCGGCCAGTTATGAACTGGAAGCCACCGATCCTGAGGCCGAGGCTTATGAGTGATTTTTTACAAATTTGAAGTTAATACAGCTTCAAGTCTATTTTTTGTTGACTCAGACGGTATTGTGGTTATTAAAACCATCAAGAGTTGTTGCACTGCAACATTTTTGACGCACTGCCCATGACAGTCTGTCCGGTAAGGGCGCAAAATAGCGCCCATCTCAGTCATCAAGCCTGACTCCGGTCAGGCTGTTTTTTGTGTCTTCATCCAAATCCTCTCTCGCCGCCCTGACGCTGGGCGCTATCGGTGTGGTTTACGGCGACATCGGCACCAGTGTCTTGTATGCCTTGAAAGAGGTCTTTGGCTCCGGCCATGTGCCCTTCACGCCGCAAAATGTCTTCGGCATCCTGTCCATCTTCTTTTGGACCCTGACCACCATCGTGTCGGTCAAATACGTGGTGCTGGTGCTGCGGGCCGATAACCATGGTGAAGGCGGTTTGGTGGCCATGTTGGCGCTGGCATCGCAATCGGTGAAAGACCGGCCACAGTTGCGCAAAGTCTTGTTGGTCGTGGGTATCTTTGGCACTTGCCTGTTTTATGGCGATGGCGTCATCACCCCAGCCATCTCGGTGCTGTCAGCGGTGGAGGGCTTGGAAGTCATCTCACCTAATTTCAAAAAATGGGTGATTCCCCTCACCTTGGTGATTTTGTTCGTGCTTTTTTGGGTTCAAAAGCGCGGCACGGCGGGCATTGGTAAATTCTTTGGCCCCATCACGCTGGTCTGGTTTGTCACGATTGCCGTGATGGGTATCTCGCACATCGTGGAGCAACCTGAAATTCTGTTCGCCATCAGCCCCCACTATGCCCTGAGCTTCATGTGGAACGAACCGGGCACCACCTTCATCATTCTGGGGGCTGTGGTGCTTTGTGTGACCGGTGGCGAAGCGCTTTACGCCGACATGGGTCACTTTGGCAAAAAGCCGATTCGCCTGGCCTGGTTCAGTGTGGTCATGCCCTGCCTCACGCTGAACTACTTCGGTCAAGGGGCGCTGTTGCTGTCTCAACCTGAAGCGGTCAAAAATCCCTTTTATCTGATGGCCCCCGATTGGGCCTTGTTGCCCTTGGTAGGTTTGGCCACCATGGCCACGGTGATCGCCTCACAAGCCTTGATTTCGGGGGCCTTCAGCGTCACCAAGCAAGTGATTCAGTTGGGTTATTTGCCGCGCCTGCAGGTACAACACACCAGTGAAACCGACACGGGCCAGATTTACATGCCTTTTGTGAACTGGGGGCTGTTTGTGGCCATCGTTTTGGCGGTGGTGATGTTTAAGTCTTCCAGCAACTTGGCGGCGGCCTACGGCATTGCGGTTTGCACCGACATGCTGATCACCACGGTGCTGACTTTCTTCGTGATCCGTTACGCTTGGAAATTGCCGCTGGCCTTGTGCATCGGGGCCACTGGTTTCTTCTTTATCGTCGATCTGGCGTTCTGGGCCTCTAACATGCTTAAGCTGTTCGATGGGGGCTGGTTCCCACTGTTGATTGGCGCGGCCGTGTTCACCCTGATGCTGACTTGGCACGATGGCAGGCGCTTGCTGAACGACTCCTTGCGCTCGGATTCTCTCAAGCTGTCTGATTTTCTGGAGGCGGTGTTCATCGCGCCGCCCACTCGGGTAGAGGGAACAGCGGTCTTCCTCACGGCCGAAACAGGGGCCGTGCCCAACGCCTTGCTGCACAACCTCAAGCACAACAAGGTCTTGCACCTGCATAACTTGTTTGTCACCGTGCGCAGCCACGAGATACCGCGCATGGCAGCGGGGCAACGACTGGAAGTGACGCCGCTGGGCCATGATTGCTGGGAAGTCATCGTCAATTACGGCTTCAAGGACAACCCCGACTTGCCCTCGGCGCTGGCCAGTATTCAGGGAGAAGGCTTCAAACTCGACCCGATGATGACCAGTTACTTCCTGTCCCGCGACATTGTCATCCCCACCATTGGCGGCGGCATGGCCACCTGGCGCGAAAAACTCTTCGCCCAAATGCACCACAACGCCAGCGCGGCCGCCGAGTTTTTGAACCTGCCCACCAACGCCGTGGTCGAGCTGGGCTCCAAGATCGAAATCTGACCGGTTCGGGGTAAAGGGAAACCGTTAACGATGCGATCCCATGGCTTCGCCCATGCAAATGGGGCGGCCGGGTGTCCAGTCGGGGTTGAACTGAATGACGCCTTTGGGGAACAGCATCACCACTGTGGAGCCTAGCAAGAAGCGGCCCATTTCTTCACCCTGAGCCAGTGCGATGCTGCCCATTTCGTAAGCCCATTCGCGCACAGTGCCGGGCCGTGGCGGGTTGACCACGCCATGCCACACCGTGGCCATGCTGCCCACAATGGTGGCCCCCACCAAGACCATCACAAAGGGGCCGCTTGCACCCTCAAACACGCAAACCACGCGCTCGTTACGCGCAAACAGACCAGGCACCCCCCTTGCAGTG
>CAMDXR010000006.1 GCA_945877725.1 Limnohabitans sp. Rim8 | reverse complement strand
GGCCACCTTGATGTTGCGGGTGCCCAGCTCTTGGCTGTCGTCGTAGTCTTTGTAGGCGCGTTGGTCCCAAACTTTAACGGCACTTTTGTTGCCGCCTTTGCCCCCAATCCGGATCCCCTGAGGGTTGTAGCCCCCGTTGCCAAAGGGTGATGTGCCGCCCGTGCCGATCCACTTGCTGCCGCCTTCGTGGCGTTCTTTTTGTTCTTCGAGTCGCTTTTTCAGCGTGTCCATCAACTCGTCCCAGCCCATCTTCTCGATGGCGGCTTTTTGTTCGGGCGTAAGTTCTTTTTGCAGAATCTTTTCCAACCACTCCAGGGGAACTTCCTTGGTGAAGTCGGTCAGCATCTCCACGCCCTTGAAGTAAGCGCCAAAGGCTTTGTCGAATTTGTCAAAGTGCTTTTCGTCTTTGACCATCACCGTGCGCGCTAGGTGATAAAAATCATCAATGCTGCAAGCGTCCGCCGCAGGGCCCACCACATTGGCTTGCAGGGCTTCCAGCAATGTCAGATATTCGCGCACCGAAACGGGCAGTTTGGCGGCACGCAATGTGTAGAAAAAGTCGATCAGCATGACCGTGTTTCCTTGGCGTTGGAGCGGTTCAATTGAAAGTTTAAATGCGCCTTCACCGTCGGCCATTCACTGGCCACGATGCTGTAGACGCAGGTGTCGCGCAGGGTGTTTTTGGCTTGGGGGTGGGGGTTGATTTGGTGGCTTCGCAGCACACCGTCCAGCTTGGCACCCAGGCGCTCTATGGCGCGGCGGCTTTGCTGGTTATAGAAATGCGTGCGGAACTCCACGGCGATGCAGTCCAGTTGTTCAAAGGCGTGGGTCAACAACAGTCGCTTGGCTTCGGTGTTGAGCGGGCTGCGTTGCACACTATGGCGGTACCAGGTCGAACCAATTTCCACCCGGCGATTGACCGCGTCAATGTTCATGTAAGTGGTCATGCCCACGGCCCGGCCAGTCGTTGGCTCGATCACCGCAAACGGGATCATGCTGCCTTTGCTTTGCAGGTCCAGACGGCGCTGGATTTCAGAAGCCATGCCTTCAGGGCTGGGAATGGCGGTGTACCAAAGTTGCCACAGTTCACCATCGCGCACGGCTTCCACCAAGTCGTCATGGTGGGCAGTGGACAGGGGTGCTAGGGTCACATGCTGACCCGGCAGACTGCAAGGCGCGATCCAGGGGGTCATGTTGGGGTGTCGTTGTCTTTGGCATTTTGTTTGGCGCGCCAATGCCTTGCCAGCTTTAAACCGACTCCGCCACCCAAGCCCACCAGCAAAATGCCACCCATGCTGGCGATGCCGTAGCCCGCAGCAAAGATGTCGAGGCCTAACAGTCGCCCGAGCCAAAAGCCCAGCAGTGCGCCGCCCACGAAGCCGACCGCGTCGGAGACACCTTCGAGCAAGAGATTCGGTCCGGCCATGGAGGCGTCCTTAACGGTTGCGCTGGTTCATGAACACCAGCTTTTCAAACAAAGTCACGTCTTGCTCGTTCTTGAGCAGCGCCCCCACCAAAGGTGGAACCGACACTTTTTGGTCTGCACTTTGCAGGGCTTCGAGTGGAATGTCTTCGGCCACCAAGAGTTTGAGCCAATCCAGCAGTTCGCTGGTAGAGGGCTTTTTCTTCAGACCGGGCAGGCCGCGCACGTCGTAAAAGGTCTTGAGAGCCAGGGCCAGCAGGTCTTTTTTGAGCGTGGGGAAATGCACATCCACGATCTGCCGCATGGTGTCTGCTTCAGGGAACTTGATGTAGTGGAAGAAGCAGCGGCGCAAAAAGGCGTCGGGCAGTTCTTTTTCGTTGTTGGAGGTGATGAACACCAGTGGGCGGGTCTTGGCTTTGATCAGTTGGCGAGTTTCATAGCAATAGAACTCCATGCGATCAATTTCCCGCAGCAAGTCGTTGGGAAACTCGATGTCGGCTTTGTCGATTTCGTCGATCAATATCGCCACCGGGGTTTCAGAGGTAAAGGCTTGCCACAACACACCTTTGATGATGTAGTTTTCGATGTCTTTGACCTTGGCTTCACCCAATTGGCTGTCGCGCAGACGGCTGACGGCATCGTATTCATACAAGCCTTGCTGGGCTTTGGTGGTGGATTTGATGTGCCATTGCAGCAGCGGCAGGCCCAAAGACTCGGCCACTTCTTCGGCCAGCATGGTTTTGCCGGTGCCGGGCTCGCCTTTGACCAGCAGGGGGCGCTTGAGGGTGATGGCGGCGTTGACAGCCAGCATCAGGTCCTGCGTGGCCACATAGTTATCGGTACCTTTGAATTTCATGTTGCTCTGTTCTCAAAATAGGAAAGGGGCTTGTCAGGATTATGAGGGCCAGCCCGATATAATCCGCAGTTGATTTTTATCAATCAATTGGATTGTGTAAGCAAAATGAACAAGTTGTTGACCTCGATGTTTGCCTTGGCTGTCGCCTCAGTGACCGCCTTTTCCGCCCATGCCCAAGAGATCAAGGGCGATGCCAAAGCCGCTGAACAAAAGATCGCCATGTGCATTGGTTGCCACGGTATCAAAGGCTACCAAGCCAGTTTCCCCGAGATTTACCGCGTGCCGATGATTTCCGGACAAAACGCCAAGTACATTGTTTCGGCCCTGACCGCCTACCAAAAAGGTGAGCGCAAGCACCCCTCCATGCGCGGTATTTCTGCCAGCCTGACCGACCAAGACATGGCCGATCTGGCCGCCTATTACGAAGTTCATGGCAAGACTGAGCCTGTGGCCAAAGCCCCCAAAGCTCCGGATGCCAAGGTGGCCACTTTGCTGCAAAAAGGAGCCTGTATTTCTTGCCACGGGGACAACTTCTCCAAACCCGTAGACCCCAGTTACCCCAAGATTGCAGGCCAGCACAAAGACTTCTTGTTTGTCGCGCTTAAGTCTTACAAAGTGGAAAACCAAGCCACTTGGGGTCGTAACAACGGTGTGATGGGCGGCATTGCCAAGCAGTTCTCCAACGCAGAACTCAAGGCCATGGCCGGATACATTGGCTCACTCGACGGTGACATGAAGGTGGTTCCTCAGTCCAAGCTCCGCTGATCCGTTCGATCAACCCATGAAAAAAGCCAGTCTGATGACTGGCTTTTTTCATGCTACTTTATATGAGAGAAGGCTTTTGATGGCCCTCTTAATACAAGGCGCTGATGGTTCTAAAGAGTGCAAGGCCCCTGCGCTCCGGGGGTGCCCGCATCAGGGCTGGCCGTTGATGACTTGCTGAAGCTCACCCGATTCGTACATTTCCATCATGATGTCTGAGCCGCCGATGAACTCGCCTTTGACATAAAGCTGGGGAATGGTGGGCCAATTGCTGTATTCCTTGATGCCTTGGCGAATTTCTGCGTCATCCAAGACATTGACGGTTTTGACGGTTTTGGGGTCTACGCCACAGGCTTTCAAGATCTGGATGGCGCGGCCTGAAAAACCACACATGGGGAAACTGGCGTTGCCCTTCATGAACAGGGTGATTTCATGGCCTTTGACGAGTTCGTCGATGCGTTGCTGGGTGTCGCTCATGGTCTTTGCTCCAAATGGTGCCGTTTTCGAATGGGGTGAATTATCACTCTGATTCAAAGTCTTCAGAGTTGTGGGGCCAGTAGAACGGATTCATCGGGCCAAATGCCACCCGAACAGCGCTCGATGCCTGCCAAGTCTTTGCGGGATTGCACTTGTTTAAACCCCGCGTCGCGCAGCAAAGTTTGCACGGCAGGGGCTTGGTCCCAGCCGTGTTCCAGCAAAAGCCAGCCTCCCGGAGCCAGTCGGCTGGGGGCTTGGGCCACAATTTGGCGTAAATCGTCCAGGCCATCCGGGCCACTGGTCAGGGCCTGCAGGGGCTCGTGGGTGAGGGCGGCCAAGTGCGGGTCGGTATCGGCCACATAAGGCGGATTGGACACCATCAGCTGAAATGGGCCTTCTATTTGGTCCATCCAGTGGCTGAGGACGCATTTCACGGGTAAATTGAGTCGGTTTGCATTGGCTTGGGCCACGGCCAGAGCATCGGCACTGGCGTCCACGGCCACCACCTGACAGCTTGGGCGTTCGTTTTGCAGGGCCAGCGCCACCGCACCGCTGCCGGTACCCAGGTCAAGAATGCGGGCCTGACTGTCAGGGGGCAGCAGTTCCAAAGCCCATTCCACCAAGGTTTCGGTGTCCGGACGGGGGTCCAATACCCGGGTATCGACTTGCAGTTTGAGTCCAAAAAATTCTTTAAACCCGGTGATGTAGGCCAGAGGCTCGCCTGCCAAGCGGCGCTGCAAAGATTGTTCCAAGCGTTTCGCCGCGTCGGCAGGCAAGGTTTCACGGTCGTTGGCCAGCAGCCAGGCCCGGTCATGGGGGTCGCGGCCTAGGGCATGCAGGTGCAGCAACTGCGCATCTATTCTGGCGAGCCCCAAGCTTTGGGCACGCTGCAGGCTGTCGCTCAGCTTCAAGGGGCACCCCCAATTTCCAGCTCGGCCAATTGTTCAGCCTGTCTGGCCGCCTGCAGGGCATCGACGACATCCTGCAAGTCACCCTCCATGATGTAGGTCAGTTTGTACAGCGTCAGGTTGATGCGGTGGTCGGTGAACCGGCCCTGCGGAAAGTTGTAGGTGCGGATGCGGTCGGAGCGGTCGCCTGTGCCGATCAAGCCTTTGCGCAGCGCGGCATCTTTGGCGGCACGTTCGCTGCGTTCTTTTTCTTCGATGCGGGCCACCAGCACTTGCAGCGCCTTGGCCTTGTTGCGGTGCTGCGAGCGGTCGTCTTGGCATTCGGCCACGATGCCGGTGGGCAAGTGGGTCACGCGCACGGCCGAGTCGGTTTTGTTGATGTGTTGCCCGCCCGCACCGCTGGCGCGGTAGGTGTCTATGCGCAGATCGGCCGGGTTGATTTGCACCGCCTTGGTTTCGTCCGGCTCAGCCAACACGGCCACGGTGCAGGCGCTGGTGTGGATGCGGCCCTGGGTCTCGGTGGTAGGAACCCGTTGCACCCGGTGGCCACCGGATTCAAAACGCAGTTTGCCAAACACGTCGTCCCCTTCCAAGCGGATCACCACCTCTTTGTAACCGCCCAGTTCGCTGGGGGATTCCGACAAGAGTTCCAGCTTCCAGCCTTTGTTTTGCGCGTAGCGGGTGTACATGCGCAACAGGTCACCTGCAAACAGGCTGGACTCATCGCCCCCCGTACCCGCACGGATTTCCAGATAAGCGGGGCGGGCATCGAGCGGGTCTTTGGGCAGCAACATGCGCTGAAGCTCGGCCTCGAGGGCGCGCAGTTCGGTTTCGGCCGAGCTGACTTCTTCCCCCGCCATGGCGTGCATTTCGTCCGATTCGGGCAAATCGGCCAGCATGTTGCGTGCTTCAGCCAGGTCGGCGTTGCGTTGTTTGTAGCGGGCAAATCGGCTGGCCACCGCGCTGACATCGGCATGCTCACGCGACAGCTTCATGAACTGGGCCATGTCGGCCATGATGTCTTCGCGCGACAACAAAAAATCCAACTCGGCCAGGCGCTCGGCGTAGCGTTCGAGTTGGTGAATTAAAAAAGGTTTCATTTTGAGGGGGCGTTCCCTGGCGCTGGGAAACTCTGGGGCATGGAGGGGTTAACAGGACAGATTCCCGTTGGCGGGGAATCGATGGGGCCGGGACCGATGGCACGGCCAAGGTCCGTGGGGGTCCTGAAAACGCTAACGCTCTTGCCGCAAAAACAAGCGCTGCACCGTCTGCATGGTTTGCTCGCGGTGTGCCGGGTCGGCGGTACGCAACTCGGCCAGGGCACCGTGCAGCATTTTTTGGGTCAGGCCTTTGGCCAGGGCATCCAGCACGGCATCGGGGTCATCGCCTTTGGCCAATAGCTTGCGGGCACGGGCCAGTTCGGTCTCGCGCCATTGGTCGGCTTGGTGGTGCAGTTGCTGAATCAGCGGGACGGTGTCGCGCTGCACCAACCAATGGCTGAAACTTTGTACCCCGGCGTCGATGATGACTTCGGCATCGGCCACGGCGGCTTGACGCTGGGCTTGACCGGCTTGCACCACACTGGCCAGATCGTCGACGGTGTAGAGGTAGACATCTTCGAGCGCCTTGACTTCGGGCTCAATGTCGCGCGGAACCGCCAGATCGACCATGAACATGGGACGGTGTTTGCGCTTTTTAAGGGCTCTTTCGACCGCGCCCAAACCGATCAGGGGCAAGGTGCTGGCGGTGCAACTGATGACCGCATCGAACTCATGCAGGCGACTTGGCAGGTCGGCCAGGCGCAAGACTTCGGCCCCAAAGCGACCGGCAAGCTTTTCGCCACGTTCCAGCGTCCGGTTGGCGATGGCCATCGATTTGGGTTGACGGGCAGCAAAGTGAGTGATGACCAACTCAATCATGTCGCCGGCACCGACAAAAAGCACCTTGATGTCCTTGATGTCTTCGAACAACTGGCTGGCCAGTCGGACCGAGGCCGCGGCCATGCTGATGGAATGCGCCCCAATTTCGGTGGCCGTGCGCACCTCTTTGGCCACCGCAAAGCTGCGCTGAAAAAGTTGATTGAGCGTGCTGCCCAAAGCCCCGGCCTGTTCAGCAGCACGCACGGCGTCTTTGAGTTGTCCCAAAATCTGGGCCTCCCCCAGCACCATCGAGTCAAGGCCACTGGCCACCCGAAAGGCGTGCCGGGCGGCTTCATTGCCCTCCAGCAGATAAGTATGGGTTTGCAGCTCTTGAGGAGTGACCCCCCCGGTTTCGGCCAACCAGCGCAGAGTGTCGGCTGTGGCGGCTTGGTCGGCGGCGCAATAAATCTCGGTCCGATTGCAGGTGGACAAAATCGCCGCTTCGGGGGTCTGGTCCATGTTCAGGGCCAAATTGGTGCGCAAGCCCTGCAAAGTGGGGGCCAATTGGTCCAAGGCGAAGGCAAACCGGCCACGCAGATCCAGCGGTGCAGTGGTGTGATTCAAGCCCAGGGTCCAAACAGCCATGCGCCGATTATAGAAACCCCTTTCAGTCCACGTTGGGGTTCCTTGGTTTGAGGGACTTTCAGGGCACAATTGCGACGTCTTTATCATGCATATTGCATTTTTTGCTCGTCACCCATGACCGTTTGGCAATTGACCCTGCATCTGTTCAACTTCGTTTTGCCTGCTCTGGCCATGGCTTTGCTCATGCCATGGGCCGGACGTTGGGTGGTAGGTATAGGGGCCATTTCTGTCAAACGCCGCATGCTGGTGCATTCAATACTGGGGCTGTTGGTCTTGGTGGCCGGGTTGGTCTTGCAGGGCAACGATGGGCAAATGAGCACCTATGCGGCGCTGGTTTTGGTGGCGGCCACGGCCGAATGGGCCATGCTGCGTGGCTGGGCTCGACCTTAATCCTTGGCCTTTATCGCTGGCTCATAGCCTTTAAGCGGGGCTGAACAGGTCCACGCGGTCGGTGATCAGCCCATCGGTTCCCAGATCCAGCAGGTGCTGGGCGGCGGCTTGTTCGTTGACGGTGTAGCTCAGGCACCGCATACCCGCGTTGTGCACTTGGGCCACGGTGCCTGCGTCCCACAGGGTGTAGTTGCAGACCACGGCCAGGCAGCCCAGATCTTGGGCTTTTTGCAGCCAACCCTCCCACAGCGTGTCGAGCAACAAACCCCGGGGCAACTGTGGGGCGGCTAACCGGGCTGCTTCCAAGGCATCGGGTTTGAAGGAGGTCAACAAGGGCGGCACGGCGGTGTGTTGCCAAAGTCGTGCGGCTTCTTTGGCGACGGTGTCACCGGTCAGGGCTTCTGTGCCGGGGGTGGGTTTGATCTCGATGTTGAGCCCAAAAGCATTTTCCAGACAAAAACGGGCCAGATTTTGCAGGGTAGGCAAAGGCTCACCCGCGAAGCGACGTGAATGCCAACTGCCCGCATCCAACTGCGACAAGGCTTGCCAAGGCAGGTCGCCACCCGTGCCCTGGCCGTTGCTGGTGCGCTCCAGCGTGGCGTCATGCATCAAGAAAGGGATCCCGTCGGCGCTCAGTTTCACATCGCATTCAAACATGCGGTAGCCATATTCAGCCCCTAAGCGGAAGGCGGCCAGGGTGTTTTCGGGGGCGAGTTTGCCAGCGCCACGGTGGGCGATCCACTTGGGGTAGGGCCAGGGGCTTGAGAGGCTCATGATTGGGGGCGTTTATGTGAAGGCGCTTCAGGTTGGGCGGTTCAGGGCATGCGTTTTAGGGGATGCGTTTTTGTGTCTGGGCGTCAAACCAATGTAAGCGGTCAGCGCGGGGAGTGGCGTAAAAAGTCTGTCCTGGCTGGGGTGGGGTCACCGATTCATCGAGCCGCAGCGTGAGTATTTCACCCTCCAGGCGTGCATGCACCAAGCGTTCGGCACCCAGCAACTCTACGGTGTCGACCTGCAAGGCCCAGCCCGTTGGGGTGATGTCCAGATGCTCCGGGCGAATGCCCAGAATGCGCTGGCCTTGGGTGCCGGGGGCATTTTTGAGCAGATTCATGGGGGGTGAACCGATGAAGCTGGCCACAAAGGTACTGGCCGGGCGGTTGTAAACCTCTTCAGGCGTACCGAATTGCTCCATGTGACCGCCATTCATGACAATCATGCGTTGCGCCAAGGTCATGGCTTCAACTTGGTCGTGCGTCACAAAGAGGCTGGTGATGCCCAATTCGCGGTGCAATTTTTGGATCTCCAGCCGGGTTTGGGCACGCAGTTTGGCGTCCAGGTTGGACAAGGGCTCGTCAAACAAGAACACCTGGGGCTGACGCACGATGGCCCGCCCCATGGCCACACGCTGGCGCTGGCCACCCGATAACTCGCGGGGTTTGCGGTGCAGCAGTTGCGAGAGTTCCAAAATAGCGGCGGCTTTGTCCACACGGGCCTTGATTTCCTCTAGGGGGCGTTTGGCAATTTTCAAACCATAGGCCATGTTGTCAAACACGCTCATGTGGGGGTAAAGCGCATAGTTCTGGAACACCATGGCGATGTCCCGTTCGGCGGGTTCGACCTCGTTGACAACGCGATTGCCAATAGAGAGGGTGCCGCTGGTGATGTCTTCTAGGCCCGCGACCATGCGCAGCAGCGTCGATTTGCCACAACCCGAGGGCCCGACGATGACCACAAATTCACCATCGCGCACCTCGGCACTCAGGTCATGAATGACTCGGTTGGCTTTGGCCCCTTGGTCATAGGTTTTCTGGATGTGAGAGAGGGTGATGGATGCCATAAATCTTTGGTTCAGTTCGGGACAGAGCACCGCTTCGCAGTGGACTGTCCCCGGGTTTCTAATTTGACGCGAACAGAGCACCGCTTCGCAGTGGTCTATCCCCGGCATTCTTATTTTTCTGTATCGACCAGGCCTTTGACGAACCACTTTTGCATGAGTATGACGACCATTGCAGGGGGCATCATGGCCAGAAGGGCGGCGGCCATGACCACATTCCATTCGGTCCAAGATTCGCCAGAAATCAAGCGTTTGATGCCCAGCACCACGGGGTACATGTCTTCGTTGGTGGTGACCAACAGAGGCCACAGGTATTGGTTCCAGCCGTAAATGAACTGAATCACGAACAAGGCGGCAATGTTGGTGGCCGACAAAGGAAGCAAAACATCCTTGAAAAACCGCATCGGGCCTGCGCCGTCCATGCGGGCGGCCTCAATCAACTCGTCCGGGATGGTCAGAAAAAACTGCCTGAACAAGAAGGTGGCCGTGGCCGAGGCAATCAGCGGCACAGTCAGGCCCGCAAAACTGTTCAGCATGCCCAGTCCGGCCACCACTTGGTAGGTCGGGCTGATGCGCACTTCCACAGGCAGCATCAGGGTGACAAAAATCATCCAGAACACCATGTTGCGCAGGGGAAAGCGGAAATACACGATGGCAAAGGCCGACAACAACGAGATGGCAATCTTGCCGATGGCGATGCCCAGCGCAGTGATCAGGCTGATTTTCATCATGGGCCACATGGCCGGCAAGGGGCTGCCCTGGGAGTTGGGGCCGCCAAACAGGGTCAATTGATAAGTTTCCCAAAAATGTCCACCCGGCACCATGGACATGGGCACGCTCTGGTTGATTTGCTGGGCCGTTTGGGTCGAACCCACAAAAGTCAGGTACAGGGGAAATGCCACGATGAACACGCCCATCAGCAAGATGAGGTGTCGGAGAATTTGCAGGCCAGGTCGGCGTTCGATCATCTCAGTACTGCACTTTCTTTTCGACAAACTTGAATTGCAGGACCGTGAGCGAAATCACGATCACCATCAGCACCACCGATTGCGCGGCCGAACTGCCCATATCAAGCGCCTTGAACCCGTCGTAATACACCTTGTAGACCAAAATGGCGGTGTCTTTGCCCGGCCCGCCGTGGGTTGTGGCGTCCACAATGGCAAAAGTGTCAAAAAAGGCATAAACGATGTTGATCACCAATAAAAAGAAGGTGGTGGGCGACAACAGCGGAAAAACGATGGTCCAGAAGCGCCGCCAAGGGCTGGCACCGTCTATGGCGGCGGCCTCAATCAGAGATTTGGGGATGGAGTGCAAGCCCGCCAGAAAAAACAAGAAGTTGTAGGAAATCTGCTTCCAGACGGTGGCCATGACAATGAGGGCCATGGCATGGTTGGGGTTGAGCAGATGGTTCCATTCAATGCCAATGGCGCGCAAGGTATAACCGACCACCCCCATGGGCGAAGCAAACATGAACAACCACAGCACGCCTGCCACTACTGGGGCCACGGCATAGGGCCAGATCAGCAAGGTCTTGTAGATGCCGGCCCCGCGCCCCACGCGGTCAGCCATCACGGCCAGCAAGAGCGAAACCGACAAACCTATAGTGGCCACCAAGATGGAGAACACCCCGGTGGTCACAAAGGAGTCGATGTAACCTGAATCGTTCCAAAGCCGGGCAAAGTTCTCCATGCCCACAAACTCGCGGGAAGCGCCAAAAGCATCCTCTTGCAACACGCTTTGGTACAGCGCCTGACCGGCAGGCCAAAAAAAGAACACCAACACCACAGCCAACTGAGGCGCAATCAGCAGCCAAGGCAACCAGCGTGATTTGAAACGAACGCGTTTTTCCATAGATTCTTCATAAAACCGGAATCAAAACCACTTGCTACAGGTTTTGACCATCCGATGGTGGGCAATTCAGGCCATCAGCAAAATGCACAAAAGCAGAGGGGTTGCCTCTGCTTTTGCCTTGCAAGCCCTCATTCAGGGCGATCAAGCCATTACTTATTTGCTTTTTCGAAGCGTTCGAGTTGCTCGTTACCGCGCTTGATGGCCGTGTCCAGGGCTTCTTTGGTGCCCTTTTTGCCGCTCCACACGCCTTCGAGCTCTTCGTCAATGATGGTGCGGATTTGCACGAAGTTGCCCAGACGCACGCCCCGTGACTTGTCGGTGGTTTTGCGGATCATTTGCGTCACAGAGACATCGGTTCCGGGGTTCTTTTTGTAGAAGCCGGATTTTTCAGTGACTTCAAAAGAAGATTTGGTGACCGGCAGGTAGCCTGTGCGCTGGTGGCTGGCAGCAGCCACATCGTCCTTGGACAGGTGGGCAAAGAACTGGCCCACACCTTTGTATTCAGGGGCTTTTTTGCCACTCATGACCCACAGACTGGCGCCGCCAATCACGGTGTTTTGCGGCGCGCCGTTCACATCGGGGTAATAGGGCAGGGTGCCAATGCCGTAGCTAAACTTGCCATTGCGCACCACGCTGCCGTACAAAGCCGATGAACCGGTTGCCATGGCGCATTCGCCAGAGACAAAGGTGGCGTCGGCTGCATTGCCACGGCCTTTATAGATGAACAAGCCTTGCTTGGCCATGTTGGCCAAGTTGTCTATGTGCCGAACGTGCAGGGGGGTGTTAAAGCTCAGGCGGGCGTCCATGCCGCGCATGCCGTTGCCTTTGGTGGCAAATTCGGTGTTGTGCCAAGCCGAAAAGGATTCGAGCTGTGTCCAGCTGATCCAGCTGGTCGTAAAGGGGCACTTGTGGCCGCTGGCCTTGAGTTTGGCCGCTGCCAAGGCCACTTCAGGCCAGGTGGTGGGGGGCACGTTGGGGTCTATGCCAGCCGCCTTAAAGGCGTCTTTGTTGTAGTGAAACACGGGGGTGGAGCTGTTGAACGGGAAGCTCAGCATTTGGCCGTTGGGGGCGGTGTAATAACCGGCCACGGCGGGTACATAGGCTTGTTGGTCGAACTTAAGGCCGGCTTCTTTCATGACTTCGCCCACGGGTTTGATGGCCCCTTTGCTGGCCATCATGGTGGCGGTGCCCACTTCGAACACTTGCAAAATGTGGGGCGCGTTGCCAGCCCGGTAGGCGGCAATGGCTGCGGTCATGGATTCGTCGTAGCTGCCCTTGAAGGTGGGTACGATTTTGTAATCTTTCTGGCTGTTGTTGAAGTCTTTGGCCAGGTCGTTGACCCATTCGCCCAGAGCGCCACCCATCGAGTGCCACCACTGGATTTCAGTTTGAGCTTGGGCGGGAATGCTGGCCAAGCCCAGGACCAGGCTTGAAAGTGCGAGTTTGAATTTCATGAAGACTCCTTTGAAAAACGTTGATTTGCTTAAAATTTAAGCACATTTAATGAAGCAAATTTCATTTAATACTTTAGCGAAGCAATGTGGCTGAGGAATTAAAGCAGCATGACTGTTCGATGACAACCCGGATTTTCCAGGGGGCTCAACGCCTTTATCAGGGTGTCCCCACCCCCCGCGCGTGTTTGCTGCACTGCGGTAATATTCAGTCCCAGCCGGTTTGACGCCTCTGTCCAGGTCTGGCTGACCGCGTTTTAAGAACGCAATTGACCGCGCCCATCCCTATGAATGCACCCACAACGCTCCAACATTTGATGCAAGCCGACGCCGATGCGCCGCGCCTGCGTGAGATTCCTTACAACTACACCAGTTTTTCGGACCGTGAAATCGTGGTGCGTCTGTTGGGTGAATCCGCTTGGGGTTTGCTGAACCAATTGCGCCAAGAGCGTGGAACAGGTCGTTCGGCCCGCATGTTGTACGAGGTGCTGGGTGACATTTGGGTGGTGGAGCGCAACCCTTATTTGCAAGACGACTTGCTGGACAACCCCGGACGCCGCAAATTGCTGGTCGAGGCCTTGCAGCACCGCCTGACCGAGGTGCAAAAGCGCCGCACTCCTGAGGCCGATGCCGCGCGCGATGCCTTGGTGGGGCAGCTGCTGGCGCAGGCCAGCCAGTCTGTGGTTCAGTTCAACGAACGTTTTACCCGCATGGCCAAGCTGCGCGGTTTGGTACAAAAGTCTCTAGGCCGTCTAACGGCCAAAGACAACATCAAGTTCGATGGCTTGTCGCGTGTCAGCCATGTGACCGATGCCACCGATTGGCGCGTGGAATACCCCTTTGTGGTGCTGACGCCGGACACCGAAACTGAAATGGCGGGGCTGGTCAAGGGCTGCATTGATCTGGGGCTGACCATCGTGCCACGGGGCGGTGGCACTGGGTACACGGGGGGCGCGATTCCTCTGACCTGGAAAAGTGCGGTCATCAACACCGAAAAACTGGAAGCCATGACCGAGGTCGAAATGGCGGACTTGCCCGGTATTGCGCACAAAATCCCCACCATCTGGACCGAAGCGGGTGTGGTCACCCAGCGCGTGGCCGATGCGGCTGAGCGCGGTGGCTTTGTGTTTGCGGTGGACCCGACTTCGGCTGAGGCCAGTTGCATTGGCGGCAACATCGCCATGAACGCAGGCGGCAAAAAGGCTGTTTTGTGGGGTACGGCCCTTGACAATTTGGCCAGCTGGCGCATGGTTACCCCCGATGCCGAATGGCTGGATGTGGTGCGCATGGACCACAACATGGGCAAAATTCACGACGCTGAAGTGGCCACTTTTGAGCTGCGCTACTTCAAGGCCGACGGCAAAACCCCGATCCGGACCGAGACTTTGGTGATTCCAGGCAAGACTTTCCGCAAGGAAGGCTTGGGCAAAGACGTGACTGACAAGTTCTTGAGCGGCCTTCCAGGGGTGCAAAAGGAAGGTTGTGACGGCTTAATCACCAGTGCCCGCTGGGTGGTTCACCGCATGCCCACACACACCCGCACGGTGTGTATGGAGTTTTTTGGCCATGCCCGCGAGGCGGTGCCCAGCATCGTCGAGATCAAAGATTTCATGTTTGCCGAGCAAAAGCGAACGGGCACCGTGATGGCGGGCTTGGAGCATTTGGACGACCGCTATTTACGGGCCGTGGGTTATTCCACCAAGTCCAAGCGCGGTGGCTTTCCCAAAATGGTGCTGATTGGTGACATTGCCGGGGACAACGCCGACGATGTGGCCAAGGCCACCTCCGAGATTGTGCGCATTGCCAATTCGCGCAGCGGTGAGGGTTTCATTGCCATCAGCCCCGAGGCGCGCAAGAAATTTTGGCTCGACCGCAAAAAAACCGCCGCCATTTCGCGCCACACCAACGCCTTCAAGGTCAACGAGGACGTGGTGATTCCATTGCCGCGCATGGCCGAGTACACCGACGGCATCGAGCGCATCAACATTGAGCTGAGCCTGCGCAACAAGCTCAAGCTGTGCCGTGAATTAGAAGACTTTTTGGAGCGGGGCAACCTGCCGCTGGGCAAGCAAGACGATGCCAACCTCATCGCCTCAGCCGACCTGCTGGAAGACCGGGTGGCCCAGGCTTTGGCCGTGGTTCGCGAAGTGCGTGACCAGTGGCAAGGTTGGCTGACGCAGGTCGATACGCTGTTTCCCCAGCTGCAAGAGCACAGTCTGCGTGCCAGCTGGAAGACGCAAATTCGGCCGGCTTTCCAAAACATCTTTTCCGGCTCGGTGTTTCTGCCCATCCTGAACGAGGTCAACGCCATCCATCAGCGGGTCTTGAAGGGCCGTGTGTGGGTGGCGCTGCACATGCACGCCGGTGACGGCAATGTGCACACCAACATCCCGGTCAACTCCGACAATTACGAAATGCTGCAAACCGCGCACGAAGCGGTGGCCCGCATCATGGTGTTGGCCCGCAGCTTGGACGGCGTGATTTCGGGCGAACACGGCATTGGCATTACCAAACTTGAGTTTTTGACCGATGCCGAACTGGCCAACTTTACGGCCTACAAGGCCAAAGTGGACCCTGAGGGTCGTTTCAACAAGGGCAAATTGCTGCGCGGTGCGGCTTTGACCGGGTTGGGTGACGACGTGCACGCCGCCGACCTCACGCATGCCTACACCCCCAGCTTTGGTCTGATGGGCCATGAGTCGCTCATCATGCAGCAGTCCGATATTGGCGAAATTGCCGCCAGCGTGAAAGACTGCCTGCGCTGTGGCAAGTGCAAGCCCGTTTGTGCTACTCATGTGCCGCGCGCCAACTTGCTGTACAGCCCGCGCAACAAGATTTTGGCTACTTCCTTGCTGGTTGAGGCGTTTTTGTACGAAGAGCAAACCCGCCGAGGCATTTCGATCAAGCATTGGCAAGAGTTTGAGGATGTGGCCGACCACTGCACCGTGTGCCACAAATGCCTGTCGCCTTGCCCGGTGAACATCGACTTTGGCGATGTCTCCATGAACATGCGCAACTTGTTGCGCAAGATGGGACAAAAGAGTTTCCGGCCGGGCAATGCCGCCGCCATGTTCATGCTGAACGCCACCAACCCTGAAACCATCAAGCTGGCGCGTGCCGCCATGGTGGGCGTGGGCATGCGCGCGCAGCGCTTTGTAGCAGGTTTGCTCAAAGGGGTGGCTCGCAAGCAGACCAGTGCACCACCTGCCTCAGTGGGCACTGCGCCCATCAAAGAGCAGGTGATTCACTTCATCAACAAAAAGATGCCGGGTAATTTGCCCAAAAAGACGGCGCGCGCCTTGCTGGACATTGAAGACAACGATTACGTGCCGATCATCCGCAACCCGAAAGCCACCACGACGGATGCCGAGGCGGTGTTTTACTTCCCTGGCTGCGGCTCGGAGCGATTGTTCAGCCAGGTGGGTTTGGCCACCCAAGCCATGTTGTGGCATGTGGGGGTGCAAACCGTGCTGCCGCCCGGCTACCTGTGCTGCGGTTACCCGCAAAAGGGTTCGGGCCAGTTTGACAAGGCCGAAAAGATCATCACCGATAACCGGGTGCTGTTCCACCGGGTCGCCAACACGCTGAACTATCTGGACATCAAGACGGTGGTGGTGAGTTGCGGCACTTGCTATGACCAGTTGCAGGGCTACCAGTTTGACAAAATTTTCCCGGGCTGCCGGATCATCGATATCCATGAGTTTTTGCTCGAAAAAGGCATGAAACTGGAAGCCGGTGGCGCCTATCTTTACCATGATCCTTGCCACAGCCCCATGAAGCAGCAAGAGCCCATGAAGACCGTCAAGGCCTTGCTGGGGGACCAGGTGCTGGAGAGCAAACGCTGCTGCGGTGAATCGGGTACTTTGGGCGTGTCCCGCCCGGATATTTCGACGCAAGTGCGCTTTCGCAAAGAAGAAGAGTTGCTCAAGGGCGAAGCCGCTTTGCGCAGCAGCGGCGCTTTGGCTCCGCAAGCCAATGTCAAGATATTGACCAGCTGCCCCAGCTGTTTGCAGGGCCTCTCGCGTTTTGGTGACGACATGAAAAATGGCCTGCTCGAGGCTGATTACATTGTGGTCGAGATGGCCAAGCACATCCTGGGTGAGAACTGGATGCCCGAGTACGTCAGCGCTGCCAATGCCGGTGGCATTGAACGCGTGTTGGTCTAAAACCCCGAAATTAACCCCGAAAGCAGAAAATGGCCGGATTGAAAAAAGAAATGCCCAACCCCGAGTCCTTGACCGTCCACGGGCAGACCAAGGTGCTAGAAATCGGCTTTGCCGACGGGGCCCATTTCCGCATTCCCTTTGAACTGATGCGCGTGTATTCGCCCTCGGCCGAAGTGCAAGGGCATGGCCCAGGCCAAGAGGTGCTGCAAACCGGCAAACGCAACGTGACGATTGCCGAAATTGAACCCGTGGGCAATTACGCGGTCAAACCCACCTTTTCCGATGGGCACGAGTCGGGCCTTTTTACTTGGGAATATTTGTACTTTCTGGGCGACCAGCAAGACGCCCTTTGGAAACAATACGAAGACCGGTTGCAAGCCGCAGGCATGAGCCGCGATGCGCCCATGATCGACGCCGCTGCCGAAGGCAGTTGTGGGCACAAACACTGAGGTCTGAAGCATGAGCAGTACACATTTCGGCTTCAAAACCGTTGACGAGCAAGAGAAAGCCAAGCACGTTCGGGGCGTTTTTGACTCGGTAGCGTCCAAATACGACGTCATGAATGACCTGATGTCGATGGGCCTGCATCGTGTGTGGAAGGCCTACACCGTGCAGGTGGCCAACCTGAAAGAGGGCGATCAGGTGCTGGACATCGCCGGGGGCACGGGCGACTTGTCCATGGCTTTTGCCAAAAAAGTAGGACTCACCGGCCGCGTGGTGCACACCGACATCAACGAAGCCATGCTTTCCACAGGCCGGGACCGTTTGGTGGACCACGGCTTGGCCTTGCCCACCCTGGTTTGCGATGCCGAGAAGCTGCCCTTTCCGGACAAGCACTTCAACGTGGTCAGCGTGGCCTTTGGCTTGCGCAACATGACGCACAAGGATGTGGCCCTGAAGGAAATGTGCCGCGTGCTCAAGCCGGGCGGCAAATTGCTGGTTTTGGAGTTCTCTAAAGTGGCCAAGCCCCTGGAGAAAGTTTACGACTGGTACAGCTTCAATATCCTGCCCAACTTGGGCAAACTGGTGGCAGGCGATGCCGACAGTTACCGATATTTGGCGGAATCCATTCGCATGCATCCCGGGCAAGAAGAGCTGAAAACCCTTATGAAAAATAGCGGATTTGGCCATGTGGATTTTCACAATTTGTCAGCCGGGGTGGTAGCCTTACATGTGGGTGTCAAATGTTGATGCCCTTGTGACAAATTTTTGGACCGTGTTGGAGACACCATGAATAAACTGATGACACTGATGCTCGCTGGCGTATTGGCCTTGGGCAGCCTCAATGCAGAAGCCGCACGCCGTATGGGCGGTGGCAAGTCCATTGGACAGCAATCCAATCAGGTCACCAAACGCGATGCAGCGCCGCAAACACCTGCTGCGCCAGCGCAAAATGCGGCCCCTGCCAATGCTGCCAAGCCTGCCGGTGCAGCGCCTGCCGCTGCGGCGCCCAAGAAACCTTGGGGTGCCATGTTGGGTGGTTTGGCCGCAGGCCTTGGCCTGGCTTGGCTGGCGCACTCATTGGGCATGGGCGAAGCGTTTGGCAACATGTTGATGGTTCTTTTGATTGGCGTGGCCATCATGGCGGCCATTGGCTTGTTCATGCGCTCACGCCGTAACGCAGCCGCAGCCAATCAGGGCGGTTTTGCTTACCAGGGTGCAGGTGCCTCGGCAGATCAACCGGCCTCCATGAAGCAATATGACCCTGAAAAAGTGGGCAACGACTCTTCAGCGCGCCCTTGGGAGTCCCAAAACACCCGTTTTGACAGCTCTGCAGTCGATGCCAGCAGGGGTTCCATGATCGGTTCGGCCTTGAATGGCAGCCAAAGTTGGGGCATTCCAGCCGGCTTTGACGTGGAAGGCTTTGTGACGGCTGCCAAGCGCAATTTTGTGAGCTTGCAAGACGCTTGGGACCGTTCCGACATCGAGATGCTGCGCTCGATGATGACCGACACCATGGTCACTGAGATTCGCAATCAACTGGCCGAGCGTGAAAGCCAGTTCCCTGGTCAGCCCAACAAGACCGAAGTGGTCATGCTGGAGGCGCAACTCTTGGGCATTGAAGAGCAGGCCGATGCTTATCTGGCCAGTGTCGAGTTCAACGGCATGATTCGCGAAGATGCTTCATCCGGCCCGAGTTCTTTCCGTGAAGTCTGGAACATGACCAAATCCAAGCAGGGCGGTGGCTGGTTGGTCGCCGGTGTTCAAGCCCTTCAATAAGACTTGCCCCCTTGTGGGGCTCCACTTTCGGGAATAATCGGGGACTATGGCAACACAGTCCCCTTTTTCTTGGGCCGCTCAGGCCCTGCCGCAAATGGCCAGCCAATTTGCGACCCATGTTCAACCTCCGTCTTGGGTGGTCGACGAGTCCGTCAACCGACTGATTCTTTTCCTGAACCATGTCTTGATGAGCGAACCCGAGGCAATGGCGCGCCTGGCCCGGCAAAAAGGCCAGCGCATCGAAGGGGTTTGGGACCGATTCAGCCTACAGCTCGTCCCGACCCCGGCAGGCTTGCTGGAAAGAGGTCGTTTCGAAGGCTTTGATCTGCGCATCTCAGTCACCGAAGAGTCACCCTTCACCTTGGTTTCGGCGCTTGCGAGAGGCGATAAACCCAAAGTGCGCATTGAAGGCGATGTTCAATTGGCCGCCGAAATCAACTGGTTGATTGACCACGTTCGATGGGATGCCGAAGAAGACCTTGCCCGCCTCATAGGCGATGCCGCAGCCCATACCCTTGCCCAAACCGCACGCAAGGCCATGGAGGCCTTGCGTGGTTTTGTCGCCTCGCGCCGAGCGGGCGATGGGGTTTCGGGTGGCGGCGTTTCTGGCCCTTTCGGTAGCGCCACATGAGCCGTATCGGTCGCGGTGCGTTCATCGTTTTCATCGTCTTGCGCTACGGCCTCGATGAATTGGTCCTTTCCAGCTTTCAAAAGCCTTGGATTCGTTTGCTCGCCAGGGTCTTGTCGATAGGGCGTGACTTGCGTTCCCCCCGCGCCGTGCGCCTGCGTGAAGCACTGGAGCGCTTGGGTCCGATATTTGTGAAGTTTGGTCAGGTGCTGTCCACCCGACGAGATTTGCTGCCCTTGGACATTGCCGAAGAACTGGCCAAACTGCAGGATCGTGTGCCGCCTTTCAGCTCGGACATTGCTGTGGCCACCATAGAGCGGGCCTTTCGCAAGCCGGTGGACGAGGTTTTTGAAAGTTTCGAGCGCAAACCCGTGGCCAGTGCCTCCATTGCGCAGGTGCACTTTGCCACCTTGCGCAACAAAACAGGCCATGTTCGCGAGGTGGCGGTCAAGGTGCTGCGGCCAGGCATGCTCCCGGTCATTCAAAAAGACCTGAGCCTGATGCGCATGATGGCCAGTTGGGTGGAGAACCTGAGTGCCGATGGCAAGCGACTGAAACCGCGTGAGGTGGTGGCCGAGTTCGACAAATACCTGAACGATGAACTCGATCTGGTCCGGGAAGCCGCCAATGCCGCTCAGTTGCGTCGCAACATGCAGGGACTTGAGTTGGTGCTGATTCCCGAGATGATCTGGGATTTTTGCCAGCCCGAGGTGATTGTGATGGAGCGCATGCATGGTTTGCCCATCAGCCATGTAGACCGCCTGCGCGAGGCGGGTGTGGACATTCCCAAGTTGGCCCGTGATGGTGTTACGCTGTTTTTTACCCAGGTGTTCCGCGATGGCTTCTTTCATGCGGACATGCATCCAGGCAATATTCAGGTCAGTTTGGCACCCGAAACTTTCGGGCGCTACATTTCGCTGGATTTCGGCATCGTCGGCACGCTGACCGAATACGACAAAGAGTATTTGGCGCAAAACTTCACGGCCTTTTTCCGCCGCGATTACAAGCGTGTGGCCGAGTTGCACATCGAGTCGGGCTGGGTCCCGGCCGACACCCGTGTGGACGAACTCGAATCGGCCATCCGCGCCGTTTGTGAACCCTACTTTGACAGGCCCCTGAAGGAAATTTCACTGGGCATGGTCTTGATGCGGCTGTTTCAGACCTCGCGCCGTTTCCAGGTCGAGATTCAACCGCAATTGGTTTTATTGCAAAAAACTTTGCTCAATATTGAGGGCCTTGGTCGCCAACTGGACCCGGAGCTTGACCTGTGGAGCACGGCCAAGCCCTTCCTCGAGAAGTGGATGTTGGACCAAATCGGCCCCAAAAAGTTGCTAGAACAATTAAAAGACCAAGCCCCTCTCTATGCCAAGTTGCTGCCGCAGTTGCCGCGTTTGTTGCACGATTACTTGAAACAGTCGAACACCAAGGAAAACCGGGACATCGCTTTGTTGTTGCAGGAGCAACGCAAGACCAACGCGCTTTTACAGGCCTTGGTCTACATGAGCGTTGGTTTTGTAGCCGTGTTGGTGTTGTTCCAATTGTGGGATCACTTCGGCTGGATGCTCTAAATCCCAGCCCTAGACCGGCCTTCAGGCCAAGTTCTCACAACTTTGACTTGCGGGCCTGACGGGCTGTGTAAATGCCAAACCCGACAACAGCCAGCGTAATGGCGAGCATGAGCAAGGTGGCTGCCGCATAAATGGAGGGGTTCACCCCCCTGCGGGCGTAGCTGAAAATAACCTGCGGCAAGGTGGTGACCCCTGGGCCTGACAAAAACTCTGACACCACCACATCGTCAAACGACAAGGTGAATGTGAGCAACCAACCCGCCAAAAGCGCTTGGGAAATGTTGGGCAAAGTCACCAAAAAGAAGACTTGGCTGGGGCGGCAACCTAAATCCATGGCCGCCTCTTCCAGTGAACGGTCCATTTCTTTTAAGCGTGATTGAATCACCACGGTCGCATAGGCCATGCCCAGCAGCACATGGCCCAAGACGATGGTGGTCAGGCCGCGATCGGGCCAGCCGAAGCTGCGCTGCGCACTCACCGAAAGCAATAACAGGGACAGACCAATGATCACCTCAGGCATGACCAAAGGGGCGTTCAGCATGGCCGTGAACAAATTACGCCCTCGAAAGCGGGTGTAGCGAACCAGGGTGTAGGCGGCCAAAGTGGCCAGCACCACCGAAAGGGAGGCGCTGATAAAAGCCACCTTGAGAGACACAAAAAATCCCTCCAGCAGTCGGGAGTCGTTGGTCAGGGCTTCGTACCAGCGCAAAGAAAAGCCGGTAAAACGGCTGTCTTGTCGGGTGCTGTTGAAAGAAAACACCACCAGAAAAACCAAGGGAGCAAACAGGAAACCGTAGACCATGGTCATCCAGATCTTGCCAAGATGCGCCTGAAGCCAGCGGGTCATGTGCGCTCCTCCTCGGCCTGCCGGGCCACTTTGGCGTTGTACCAAGCCAGTGGAATCACCACACACAAAATCATCATCACCGCCAACGCCGAAGCGCGGGGCCAGTTGTTGCTGCTGAACATTTCATCCCAGACCACGCGGCCGATCATGATGTTTTCTGCCCCACCCAGCAAAGAGGGGATCACGAACTCCCCCAAGCAGGGAATAAAGACCAACATGGAGCCGGCCACGATGCCGGATCGGCTCAAGGGCACCGTCACCAGCCAAAAAGCTTTCCAAGGACTGGCCCCCAGATCGTGTGCCGCTTCGAGCAGACGGATGTCCAGTTTGACCAAATTGGCATAGAGGGGCAGCACCATGAACGGCAGATAGACATAGGTCATGCCCACCAGCATCGATATGTCGGTGTAGAGCATTTGAATGGGTTCCTGAATCAGGCCCATCGCCATCAATGCGTTGTTGACAACGCCTTGGTCGGCCAAGATGCCTTTCCACGCATAAACACGCAACAAAAACGAGGTCCAGAAGGGCAGCATCACCATCATCAGCAAGATGGGTCTGGCCGTTGCCGAAGCGCGCGCCATGAAATAAGCAAACGGGTAGCCCAGCACGAGACAGAAAAATGTGGTCCAAAAGGCGTATTTCAGCGACAACAAGTAGGCTTCTATATAGAGGGTGTCGCCCCAATGGCCCGAAGCGTCGACAAACAGGCTGACGAAGTGGCTGAGCTTGAGATTGAGCTTCCAGCCCCCGCCTTCCGTGTGCGTCAGCAGGGGCGCAAAGGGGTTGAGTTGTTCCCCCATGTCGGTCACGCTGAGGCGCAACAAAATCAAAAAAGGGATGGCAAAAAACACCCACAACCAAACCGTGGGAATGCCCACGACGGTGCGGCGCCCCAGCCGCAAGCGTTCTACCAAGCGTGATGCAAACTGGATCATGCGGTCAAAAGCACCCCGGCTTGGGTGTCCCAGAAACAATAAACACGGTCACCCCAGACGATATCGCCCTCGTGGTTACGACTGCGGTTGGTCTGCGTGACTTTGATGACGCTGTCGTCATTCAATTTGACGACATAGGTGCTGTAACTGCCCATGTAGGCGATTTCGCTCACGACGCCCTGGACAACGTTGGCAGAACCCGCTGAACCTGCTTCGGGCGGGAGTTTGTCAATGCGAATTTTCTCTGGGCGCACCGCCAGCGACATGGCCATGCCGTGGGGCTGTGAAGAGCCGTGACCCAAGGTGAAATAGCCCTGAGGTGTTTCAATTTCAGACCGACTGGCGTCGGCGTGACGCAAATGGCCGTCGAATAAGTTGATGTTGCCGATAAAGTCGGCCACAAACCGGCAGTTGGGTGCTTCGTAGATTTCTGTCGGGCTGCCCAGTTGCAAGATTCGCCCATGGCTCATCACCGCGATGCGCGAGGCCATGGTCATGGCTTCCTCTTGGTCGTGCGTGACCATGACGCAGGTGACGCCAATCGACTCAATGATGTTGACCAACTCGAACTGGGTTTTTTCACGGAGTTTTTTATCCAGCGCACCCAAGGGCTCATCCAACAACAACAATTGGGGTTTGCGAGCTAGGCTGCGAGCCAAAGCCACACGTTGTTGTTGCCCACCAGAGAGTTGGTGCGGTTTACGTGACGCAAAATTTTGTAATTGCACCAATTCCAGCATGGCCTCGACACGGTCAGCCATCGCATCGTTTTGCATGCCCATGCGCCGCAGTCCGAAGGCAATGTTTTCCCACACTGTCAGGTGAGGGAACAACGCGTAAGACTGAAACATCATGTTGATGGGGCGCTCATAGGGCGCCATCTTGCTGATGTCTTGCTCGCCCAGGAAAATCTGCCCAGAAGACGGGGTTTCGAAGCCAGCCAGCATGCGCAGCAAGGTGGATTTGCCACAACCGGAACTGCCGAGTAAGGCGAATATCTCACCTTTGCCGATGTCCAACGAGACATCGTCGACAGCCAGTACGCTGTCAAACCGCTTGAACAGATTCTCGATTCGAAGGAATCCTGTTTTCTCGGGAACGGGCGTGGTCATTCGGTCTCTTTCTCGGCATAAAAAAGGCTGCGCTAATCCTAAATGAGCGCAGCCTGTTTTAAAAGTTCAATGGACGGGAGAGTTCACTTGCCTTGTTTGAACGTGGTGTAAACAGAAGTCAAAGATTCGCGACTCGCATTGGACAGACTTGAAGGGGATACAGCGGCTTTCAATGCGGCGGCGTCGAGGAAAATGGTCTTGTTTTTGGCAACTTCTGGCGTGACATTCGCCACGCTGGCCTTGTTGGCAGTCGGGTAGCTGAGCTCGTTGGTTAATGAGGCAGAGACCTCGGGCTTCAAGAAGTAATTGATGAAGGCCATGGCGTTGTTGGGGTGCTTGGCATCTTTGGGTACGGCCAGGTTGTCAAAAAACAGCAGGCCCCCCGTTTTGGGCAGCAAAGCTTCAATTTCTTGTCCACTTTTGTTTTCGATGGCGCGGGTGCTGGCAATGTTGATATCGCCTGCCCAACCCAACACGACACAGGCTTTACCGCCCGCCAGATCGTCAATCATGGTGCTGGAAAAGAGACGGATGTCCTTGCGTACTTTGGCCAGCATCTCACCTGCCGCCTTGTGATCGGCCACATCGGCCGAGTAAGCATCCTTGCCAAGGTAATGCAATGCCGGGGGCATGACTTCGGTAGGGGAGTCCAGGAAAGCGATGCCGCAAGACTTCAGCTTGCTGGTGTAAGCGGGGTTGAAAACCAGATCCCAAGCGTTTTCGGGCAGGGGGGTGCTGCCCAGGGCTTTGGATACTTTTGTTTTGTTGATGCCCACCGTGGTGAAGCTCCAGGCCCATGGCACCAAATGCGCATTGCCTGGATCAACTTTGTCCAGTTTGGACATGATGTCGCTGTCGAGGTTGCTTAAATTAGGGATTTGGGTTTTATCGAGGGGCCTTAACAAGCCTGCTTCGATTTGGGACTTGGCAAACACGGCGCCGGGAACCACGATGTCATAGCCCGAGTTGCCGGCAATCAGCTTGGCTTGCAGGGCTTCGTTGTTCTCAAAGGTCTGGTAATTGACTTTGATGCCAGTTTCTTTTTCGAAATTGGCCACCATGTCTTCGGTGATGTAATCGGGCCAATTGTAGATATTCAACACCTTTTCTTCGGTGTTGGCCGCGGCAGATGTCGCTACAGGCGGTTTTGCTGCCTCCTCTTTTTTGCCGCAAGCAGCGAGCGTCAGAGCGCAAATGGCAGCAACTAGCAAACGTTTATTCATGATTTTTTAAATCCATTCAGAGGGGTGCAAACGGGTAAATTGGTTCGCAGGGGCGTATTGTGAAGCGGATTGTATAAGAGGGTTTTTGTTTTTGTATTGACAAAGTTGGGTACACATTCCGGTGGTTCAGAATATGAAAGGTCAAGCTTGAGCAATGACCCAGGGGTTCGATTTACAATACAAGGTTAAAAAAATTTACCGAGGTTCCTGTTCATGCCCATTTACGCCTACAAGTGCGACGCCTGCGGCCATGCTAAGGATGTGCTGCAAAAAATGTCCGATGACCCCATCATCGATTGCCCGGCCTGCGGAGCGCCCAAATTCAGCAAGCAATTGACAGCTCCGGGCTTTCAGCTCAAAGGCACTGGCTGGTATGCCACCGACTTTAAAGGGGGTGGCACTGCCGCTGCCACTGCCCAATCGACCGACGCTGCAGGCACGGCGACAGCAGATGCGGTTTCCGCAAGTCCAACGCCCTCTTCTGCTAGCGAGGCTGCGGCTCCTGCAAGCGCCAGCAGTGCGGCGGCATGCGCCCCATCATGTGCGTGCCATTGAGCGGATGCACTTGGCTTTTCACCTGAACCGATCGAATCAATGAAACATCGCAGCTTAAAACAGTATTTCATCACTGGCCTGCTGGTTTGGCTGCCTATGGGCATCACAGTTTGGGTGTTGACCTGGTTGGTCGGCCTGCTTGACAGCATTTTTCTGGCCATTTTGTTGGCGGCAGATACGCTGATTCCTGGCATGCACAAAGTGGCCGAGCTCATGCGTGGCGTGCCCGGCCTGGGTGTGATGCTGGTGGCTTTTGGTATTTTTGCCACGGGTGTTTTTGTGGCCAATATGTTTGGCCAATGGTGGTTGCGCCAGTGGGACAGTCTGATGAACCGCATTCCGGTGGTTCGAACCATTTACACCAGTGTCAAGCAAGTGGCCGACACCCTGTTTTCGGGCAGTGGCAATGCATTTTCCAAAGCCCTGTTGGTCCAATATCCACGGCAAGGCTCCTGGACCATCGCTTTTTTAACCGGCACCCCGGGCGGTGAGGTGGCCAAACATCTGGACCAACCCATGGTCAGCGTCTACGTGCCCACTACGCCCAATCCGACATCAGGCTTTTTCTTAATGATGCCCAAAGCGGATGTGATTGAGCTCGACATGACCGTCGATGATGCGCTCAAATACATCATTTCTATGGGGGTTGTGGTGCCTGGTGGGCCCGAGAAACCTCAGCTCGCTGCACCTGCAACTGCGCCAGTGTCCAAATAATCCTCAACTTAAGCTGGCGGCATTGAGCTTGCTGCTTTAGATCCTGATTCCAGAAAGTAAAACAACATGTCCATGCGTTCCCATTATTGCGGTCTGGTGACCGAGTCCCTGACAGGTCAAAACGTGAGCCTTTGCGGCTGGGTGAATCGTCGCCGCGATCATGGGGGCGTGATTTTCATTGATCTGCGGGATCGGGAGGGCAACGTGCAAGTGGTTTGTGACCCTGACCGCCCAGACATGTTCAAGGTCGCAGAAGATGTGCGCAACGAATATTGCGTCCAGATCAAAGGGGTGGTTCGGGCGCGACCTGAAGGCACAAGCAATGAGAACATGAAAAGCGGCAAGATTGAAGTGCTGTGTCACGAGTTGATTGTTCTCAACGCCTCGGTGACGCCCCCCTTCCAGATTGACGAAGAAAACCTTTCTGAGACGACCCGCTTGACGCACCGCGTGCTGGATTTGCGTCGCCCTTACATGCAAAACAACCTGATGCTGCGTTACAAGGTTTCTATGGAGGTGAGAAAGTACCTCGATGAAAACGGGTTTGTGGACATTGAAACCCCCATGTTGACCAAGAGCACGCCCGAAGGTGCTCGGGACTATCTGGTTCCCAGCCGCGTCCACGATGGTCAGTTTTTTGCGCTGCCTCAGTCCCCTCAGTTGTTCAAGCAGCTGCTCATGGTGGCGGGTTATGACCGTTACTACCAAATCACCAAATGCTTCCGCGATGAAGATTTGCGCGCTGACCGCCAACCTGAATTCACACAAATTGATATTGAAACCTCATTCTTAACCGAAGAGGAAATTCGCGACATGTTCCAGAGCATGATCAAACGCGTTTTCCAGAAGACCATCGGCGTTGATTTGGGTGAGTTTCCTGTCATGACCTACCAGGATGCGATGCACACCTATGGTTCCGACAAGCCGGATCTGCGCGTCAAACTTCAGTTCACCGAAGTCACCGATGTCATGGGCGACGTTGATTTCAAGGTTTTCTCAGGTGCAGCCAACATGAAAGGCGGCCGTGTGGTCGCCTTGCGCGTGCCCAACGGTTCGGTTGAGGGCGGCGGCATTAGCCGTGGAGAAATTGACGCCTACACCGAGTTTGTCAAAATTTATGGTGCCAAGGGCCTGGCTTACATCCGGGTGAATGACCTGTCCAAGGGCCGTGATGGCCTGCAGTCGCCGATCGTCAAAAATATCCATGACACCGCACTGAATGCGGTGCTTGAGCGCAGCGGCGCACAAAACGGCGACCTGATTTTCTTTGGTGCCGACAAAGAAAAGGTGGTGAATGACGCCATCGGTGCCCTTCGCATCAAGATTGGCCACAGTGAATTCGGCAAAAAGAATGGTCTGTTTGAAGACCGTTGGGCCCCCATGTGGGTCGTCGACTTCCCCATGTTTGAATACGATGATGAAAATCAGCGTTACACCGCTGTTCATCACCCCTTCACGGCACCCAAAGATGGCCACGAGGACTGGATGGTCACCGCCCCCGAAAAATGCATTTCCAAAGGCTACGACATGGTCTTGAACGGATGGGAAATGGGCGGCGGCTCGGTGC